>CAZADU010000858.1:0-3454 GCA_964483945.1 uncultured bacterium | reverse complement strand
GGCCCGTGAGGCATTCGTAGAAGACGCAGCCGAACGCGAACACGTCGGTGCGCGCGTCCTGCGTGCCGGCCAGCACCTGCTCGGGACTCATGTAGCCCGGCGTGCCCGCGACCGGACCCGAGAGCGACGCGCCCTGCCCGGGCACGGTGGTGGCCCAGCCCGCGGCCGGGGCGCCGTCTCGGGGCGGCGGCAGGTTGCTCAGGCCGTACGTGCGCTTGGCGAGGCCGAAGTCCAGCACCTTGATGAGCCCGCGCGGCCCGATCATGACGTTGCCGGGCTTCAGGTCGCGGTGCACGATGCCGCGCTCGTGCGCCACCTCGAGCGCCTGCGCGATCTGCGCCATGAACTGCATGGCTTCGTCCAGAATGAGTGGGCCCTGCGCGAGCCGGTGCGCGAGCGTTTCGCCCTCGACCCGCTCCAGCACCAGCACCATGGTGCCGCCCGGGATCTCCTCGAGTCCGTGGATGGTGGCGATGTTCGGGTGGTTGAGCGTGGCGAGCGACAGCGCCTCGTTGCGAAACAGCGCCAGAGCGTCGGAGTCCGCGGTCATGCGCGACGGCAGCACCTTGAGCGCCACCTCGCGCTCGAGCCGCGAGTCACGCGCGAGCCACACCTCGCCCATGCCGCCGGCACCGAGCCGGCCGAGGACCTGGTAGGGCCCGAGCCGCTGGACCGGGGGGGCGTCGGGCGTCACTGAGACAGCTCCTCGGGCACGCGGGCTTCGCGCCACTCGCCAGGTGCCAAGCCGTCCAGCCGCCACGGGCCCACCGCCACACGCACCAGCCGAAGCGTGGGGTGGCCCACGGCGGCGGTCATGCGCCGCACCTGGCGGTTGCGGCCCTCGCGCAGGGCCAGCTCCAGCCAGCAGGTGGGGATGTCGCGGCGCACGCGGATCGGCGGGTCGCGCGGCGGCAGTCCGGGCGGCTCGATGCGGCGTGCACGCACGGGCCGTGTCGGCCCGTCGCTCAGGCGCACACCACGGCGCAGCCGCTCGAGGGCGTCCTCGCCGATCTCGCCCTCGACCTGGACCCAATAGGTCTTCTCGAGGTCGTGCAGCGGATGTGTGATGCGCGACTGCAGCGCTCCGTCATCGGTGAGCACGACCAGTCCCTCGCTGTCGGAGTCCAGCCGACCTGCGGCGTAGACGCCCGGCACCTTCACGTGATCGGCGAGAGTGCGCCGGCCCTCAGGACTCGTGAACTGGCACAGCACACCGTGCGGCTTGTTCAGCAGGAGAAGACGGGACATGCCGTCGGAGTGTACTGCGGCGGGCGGTCCGGGGTGAGTCGGGCGGAGTCCGGCGCGAACCCGGCGGAAGCGATGCGCGCGCCCGGGCGGTGGCCCGGGCGCGCAGTGCGAGTCGTACTTCGGTGAGCAGCGTGATCAGCGGAAGCGCGACTTGAGCGCACCCCAGCTGGTGCGTGCCACCGCGGTGGGATTGATGGACTCCACGAACAGGATCGCGTCGTCGTAGTCGCTGTTCTCATCCGGATCAGCAGCGTCATTGTCCTCGAAGCACAGCCACCAGTTGCCCTTGTTGATGCCGGTGCCCGAAAACACGAGCACGCGCGGTTCGTTGCCACCCGCTTGGCGCTGGTCCTGCGAGTAACCGATGCCGCCGGGCCCCGAGATGTAGTAACCGAAGTCCGCCGTGTTGACCCCCTCATAGGTGATCGACCCGTCGGGAGAACCGTTCTCGAGGAACCTGTTCACGATCAACTTGCTCGTCAACGGTCGGAAGGATGGCACCACGAAGTAGCCCGTATCCGCCGAGGCCGGGAAGATCTCGTAAAGCAGCGGAATGGCGGGTCCGTTGGCGTTGTACACGCCGAGTGAATTGTTGCCGAGATTTCCGGCCATCTCGATCTGAAGCGTGATCGCGCTATTGCCGGAGATCGTGGTTCTCCAGCGCGGGGTATGCTCCTGATCGGTACTCACGTTGATGCTCTCCAGCACAGTCGGGCCACTGAGATAGCCCTGTAGTGTGCCACCCGCAACCGGGGCCTGCGGGATTCGCGGGTTCAAGGCTGCAGCGGATGCTGAATGGATGCCGACCGCGCACAACGCGACGGTGCCGAACATCGTGAGAATGAGAGAGTAGGGACGTTTCACGAGAGAGACCCTCCGCCGAAGGACGTGTAGCGAGATGCGGAGCCGTGGGGAGACGGAGCCGCGTGGTGCGGCGGCCGGCACGCTCGCCGGACCGGCCGTGCGGCACCGGGTGGCTCGCGCGCCGGATCACGGCGCACCGTTCGTCGCTGGTTCGGAGATCCCGCCGCACCACGCGTGAGGAACGCGCGGCAAGGGTCGCGGCAGGACGGGTCTCAGATGATCAGCACATGATGAATTTCGTGCACGGCGCAAGCATGTGCAACTCGTTTTGCACGAGGCATGCAGAGTTCACGAAAATCGGCGAACGCACCCTGCGCTGGGCGCGTTCACCCATCGCTCGCAAGTCGTGGCGATGCTTCGCTCAGCGCGCTGCAGTGCTGCGCTGGCGGTGCTGGGCGATGAGTCTTTCCACCACTTCGGGTTCGGCCAACGTCGTGATGTCACCGAGCCCTTCATACTCGCTTGCGGCGATCTTGCGCAGGATGCGACGCATGATCTTCCCGCTGCGCGTCTTGGGCAGACCCGGCACGATGTGCACCACGTCGGGCGCGGCAAAGCCACCAATCGCCTGCTTCACCTGGTCACGCAGCGCGGCCTCGAGCTCCGCGCCCGCGCGCGACGCCCACTCGGACGTGATGAGCACGTAGGCGTAGATGCCCTGCCCCTTGATGTCGTGCGGGAACCCCACCACGGCCGCTTCCGCCACGGCGGGATGCGCGACCAGCGCGCTCTCGATCTCGGCGGTGCCAAGCCGGTGACCCGACACGTTGAGCACGTCGTCAATGCGGCCGGTGATCCAGTAGTAGCCATCTTCGTCGCGCCGGCAGCCGTCGCCGGTGAAGTAGTGCCCCTTGTACTGTGTGAAGTACGTCTCCTTGAAGCGCTGGTGGTCCCCCCACACGGTGCGCGCCATCCCGGGCCACGCGGTGGCCAGGCAGAGGTTCCCCGAGACGTCGTTCCCCTCGAGCCGCTTCCCCGCCTCGTCCACGAGCACCGGCTGGATCCCCGGAAATGGGAGCGTCGCCGACCCGGGCTTGCACGGCGTCGCGCCCGGCAGGGGCGTGATGCAGATGCCGCCGGTCTCGGTCTGCCACCACGTGTCGACGATTGGGCATCGCCCGTCCCCCACGACGCGGTGGTACCAGAGCCAGACCTCGGGATTGATGGGCTCGCCCACCGAGCCGAGCAGCCGCAGCGTGCGGCGCGAGCGCTTCTGCACCGGCGCGTCGCCCTGCTGCATGATCGCGCGGATCGCAGTCGGCGCCGTGTAGAAGACGGTGACCTTGTGCTTGTCCACCACGTCCCAGAACCGGCCGAAGTCGGGGTACGACGGGACGCCCTC
>CAZADU010000857.1:0-1620 GCA_964483945.1 uncultured bacterium | reverse complement strand
TCGAACGTGCCGGCCATCCTAAGAGCACTCGTGGCCTGCGGCTGGTTTGGGATCCAGACGTGGTTCGGAGGCGCGGCGCTGTACCAGTTGACCAAACAGCTCTGGCCCGGAGTGGCCACATTGCCGGCTGTGCTGCCAGCGGGGATCGGCCTGTCGACCGGCGAGGCCATCGGGTTCCTGGTGTTCTGGGCGCTCAATGTGTGGTTCATCGTCAAGGGCACCGAGAGCATCAAGTGGCTCGAGAGCCTGTCGGCGCCGTTCCTGATCATTGTCGGGCTGGCGCTGTTGGCGTGGGCCTATGTGAAGGCGGGCGGGTTCGGTCCGATGCTGTCGCAGCCGTCCAAGTTCGCGACCGGGCCCGAGTTCATGAAGGTGTTCTTCCCGTCGCTCACCGCCATGGTCGGGTTCTGGGCCACGCTGTCGCTCAACATCCCCGACTTCACGCGCTACGCGCGCTCGCAACGCGACCAGATGGTGGGGCAGGCGCTGGGCCTGCCGCCCACGATGACGCTGTACGCGTTCATCGGCGTGGCGGTCACCAGTGCGACGGCCCTGATCTTCCCGGGCGGCCAGGTGATCTGGGACCCCGTCAAACTGCTCGGGCAGATCGGAGGGCCGTTCGTCGTGCTGCTGTCGATGATCGCGCTCTCGATCGCCACGCTCACCACCAATCTCGCGGCCAACGTGGTCTCGCCCGCCAACGACTTCAGCAACGCCGCGCCGCGCCACATCAACTTCCGCACGGGCGGGCTCATCACGGCGTTCGCAGGCGTGCTCATGATGCCATGGAAGCTGCTGGCCTCGAGCCAGGGCTACATCTTCACGTGGCTCATCGGCTACTCGGCACTGCTTGGGCCGATCGGCGGTGTGCTGATCGCGGACTACTTCGTGCTGCGCGGTCGCGAACTCGACCTCGACGACCTCTATCGCCGCGGTGGCCGATACGAGTACTGGCGCGGCTTCAATCCCGCCGCGATGGTCGCACTGGTCGCCGGCGTGCTGCCGTGTGTGCCCGGGTTCCTGAACGTGGCCTTCCCCGCGGCGTTCCCGGACGTCGCACCGCTGTGGAAGTCGCTCTACTCGTACGCCTGGTTCGTGGGCTTCGGAGTGGCAGGAGTGCTCTACTTGGTGCTCATGCGCGGGCGGGTGAAGCGGTAGCGCGTCGCAGGCGTACCGCGGAACGTGGCCGTTCAGGCAATCCCGCCGCTGGGCCGGTTGATGTCTGGCGAGGCGCATCCCACCATCCGGCCGGGCCGGTGAGGGTAGTTGGGGCCGTCACCGCACGCTGACCGGCGATTCGCTCGGCCGAACCCGATAACCGACTGCCCCGCAACAAGTAGACCGCGCTTCCGCGGGCTTGCCTCACCGACCGGCCCCAAGCGGCCCCCCCGGCCCACGTCATGCTCCTGCAAAGTCGATGGCCAGGCTGGAGTTCATCTACCCCCAGCCGTTGCCCAAGTGCATCCCATGCACTAGGTTGTAGTCTCACTCTAACGCATGCGTAAGGGTATGACCGACTCCATCGTCAACAGCCTCGGCAGTGGCACTGGAAACGGCACGCACTACCTGCGTGTCGGCGATCTGGCTCGCCAGTCGGGCAAGACGGTTCGCGCCATCCAT
>CAZADU010000856.1:0-3847 GCA_964483945.1 uncultured bacterium | reverse complement strand
GACAGCCTGATGACCGAGTAGTGATCCGCCGGCAGGTACTTTCGATACGAGTCGTGCAGTGCCGCGGGCGTGACCGCGTCGATGCGCTCGCGCCGCTTGAGGATGCGGTTCGGGTCCCAGCCCAGCACGCTCACGGTCTGCATCGAGCCCGTCCAGAAGCCGTTCTGCTTGAGGCTCGTCTCCAGCTCGCGGCGCTGCACTTCCTGTTCCTTCGACAGGTCCTCAGCCGTGGGCCCGTCGCGCCGCATGCGCTCGATCTCGGCCATCGTCGCCGCGATCAGCGTGTCGGCGCGCGCCGGGTCGCAGCCGAACGACACGGTCATCGTGCTGTAGCCATTCAGCGGGAACTGGTGCTGGAACCGGCACGAGACGCTGTAGGTGCCGCCCAACAGCTCGCGCAGCGAGCTGCGCAGGTGGTCTTGAAGGATGCTCGCGGCGGTGTTGGCGCGATGCTGGTCCAGCTCCTCGATGGGCTGGCTTGAGAAGTACGTGATGCGCACGCTGCCCTTGGGCTCCATGCCCTTCTTCACCTCTGCCTGCGTGATGCCAGCGGGGAAACGCGGGCCTTTCGCCGCCCACTTCCCGGTCTTCTTGCCGGTCGAAGGCAGCGAACCCAGGTAGCGGGCGAGCAGCGGCGTGACCGAGTCGGGCTGGAACGTGCCGGCGAAGAAGAACGTGAAATCGGCGGCATTCGCGAAGCGCTTGCGGTGGAACGCGAGCGCCTCGGCGAGCTTCACGTCCTGCACCTGCTTCGCGGTCGGCACCTGACTCATGTAGAAGCCGCCGTTGTTGATGCGCGCGACCGAGTCCGCGAACACCTGTTCCGGGCTGTTGGCGCGATTCGACAGGAACGCATTGAACTGGGCCTGGAGCGCGGCGAACGCATCCGGGTCCTCGGTCGGCTGCGTGAAGCCCATGTAGAGCACCTGCAGCGCCGTCTCGAGATCCTCGGGGCGGGCGTTGCCGCTCACGCCGTGCAGGTAGGGCTGCGCATACGGCGTGACGCGGATGAGCTTGCCCGCGAGAAGCTTCACGAGATCCGTGTTCTTGTGGCCGCCGACGCCGTTGTCGTTGACGATGAACGGCGACGCCCAGGCGCTCACCCAGGACGCGGAATCGGCCACCGACAGGCCGCCGCGCGCGTACGAGCTGAACTGGATCTCGTCCGCCTTGAAGTCGGTGGGCTTGAGCCAAACCTCGACGCCGTTCGCGAACGTCACCACGGTCACGCCCAGCTCGGGGAGCGCCTTCTTGGACTTGACCTTGCCGGGGTTGGGCAGCTTGGCCATGAGCGACTTGGCGCCGGCCTTGTCCACCCAAGCAGCGGGCTTGGCGCTCTGCGCCTTCTCGAGCAGCGCGCGCAGGTCCGCCTCGGTCGGCACCTGAACGTCGGACTTTTCCGGGCCGTCGGCGAGCACGACGCGATTGCGAGCCGAGATCAGCGTGTCGGCCAGCGCGTTCACCTCGGCGAGCGTGATGCCGGGGATCAGCGACTGCGCCAGCCCTGTGTAGGACTCGATGCCCATCGACCGCTCGCCATTCAGGTAGGCGTCCACGACAGAAGCGGCGAGCACACGGCTCTCGGTCTTGTCGCGCTCCTTGAACTCCGACTCGAGTTGTGCGACCTGCTCCTTCTTGGCCCGCTCCAGCTCGCTGGCGAGGAACCCATGCGAGCGCAGCCGGGCGGTCTCCTCGAGCAGTGCGGTCAGCCCCTTCGACTGCTGGCCGTCCTTCACCTGCGCCTGCACATAGAACAGGCTCGTGCCGCGAGTGAAGTCGAACGATCCGCCGCCGGCATTCAGGAACGGTGGGTCGGCGCGGTGCGAGATCTCCTCGAAGCGCGAGTTCAGCATGGCCGTGAACAAGTCGGCGCGCAGGCCGTCGCGGAGCCGTGCCACGGTGTTGCCGGTCCGGCGCGTCCGCTTCACCGCGACCGCGACGCTCGAGGTGGTGGCCTCTTTATCGGTGGCCACGCTGATGAGGGTCTCGTCGTGCGGCGGCATGCTGAACGACGGCGCCTCGCGCGAGTCGGTGCGCTTCGGCAGGTCCGAGAAGTGCTCGGTGATGAGTTTTTCCATCTTGGCGGGGTCGATGTCGCCGATCGCCACCACCGCCATCCACTCCGGCCGGTACCAGTCGCGGTAGTAGTCGCGTACGCGTGCCGGCGGGGCGCCCTGCAGCACCTCGGGCTTGCCGATGGGCAGGCGATCGGCGTAGCGCGAGCCATGGAACAAGAGCGGGAACTGCTTGCGCTGGATGCGCTCCTGCGCGCCGCGCCCGAGCCGCCACTCCTCCATGACGACGCCGCGCTCCTTCTCGATCTCGGCGTCACTCATGCGGGCGCGCCCGGCGAAGTCGGACAGCGCGTCGAGCCCGGTCTTGAGCAGCGAATCGCCATCGGTCGGCACATCCAGCATGTAGACCGTCTCGTCGAAGCTGGTGTAGGCGTTGGCATCCGCGCCGAAGCGCAGGCCAATCTTGCGCAGGTAGGAGATCAGCTCGTCGGCGTCCTTGAAGTGTGCGGAGCCGTTGAAGTTCATGTGCTCGACGAAGTGGGCCAGCCCCTGCTGGTCGTCGGCCTCCGCGGTCGAGCCCGCCGGCACGGCCAGCCGCAACGACACCCGGTTCTCGGGCTTGACGTTCTTCTTCACGAACCAGCGAATACCGTTCGGGAGCACGCCGCGGCGCACCGCGGGGTCCCAGGTCAGCGAGTCCGTGAGCGCGGGAGCGGCTTGCGCGTGTGCCGCCGGCGCGGCCAGCACGAGCGCGGCGGCGAGCGCCAGGACCGTGCGCGTCCAACGGATGTTCGGCGAGTGCCCGTGCATCATCGTTCCTCCAGGAATGAAGGCCCGGTGCGGTTTGCGCCGGGCCCGGTCGTGGTCAGCGGCTCACTTCATGTGGGCGATGATCGCATCGCCGAATGCACTGCACTTCACCTCGGTCGCGCCCTGCATCTGGCGCGCGAAGTCGTACGTCACCGTGCGCGCGCCGATTGCGCCGTTCATGCCGCGGATCACGAGGTCGGCCGCCTCGTTCCAGCCCATGTAACGCAGCATCATCTCACCCGACAGGATCACCGAGCCGGGATTGACGCGGTCCAGGTTCGCGTACTTGGGCGCGGTGCCGTGCGTGGCCTCGAACACGGCGTGGCCGGTCAGGTAGTTGATGTTGCCGCCCGGCGCGATGCCGATACCGCCGACCTGCGCGGCGAGCGCATCCGAGAGATAGTCGCCGTTTAGGTTGAGCGTGGCGATCACGTCGAACTCCTCCGGGCGCGTGAGGACCTGCTGCAATGTGATGTCGGCGATGGCGTCCTTGATCAGCACGCGGCCCGTGCCAAGCGCCGCTTTCTGCTCGGCATTGGCCGCTTCCTCGCCCTTGGCCGCCTTCGTGCGCTCCCACTGCTCCCAGGTGTAGACGCGGTTGGCGAACTCGCGCTCGGCGAGCGCGTAGCCCCAGTTGCGGAACGCGCCCTCGGTGTACTTCATGATGTTGCCCTTGTGCACGAGTGTGACGCTCTTGCGCTTCTGCGCGATCGCATACTCGATGGCGGCGCGGATCAGGCGCTCGCTGCCCTCCTGCGAGACCGGCTTGAAGCCGATGCCGCTGGTCGCCGGGAAGCGCACTTTCTTGTAGCTCGAGGGGAACTCCTTCTCGAGGAACGCGAACACCTTGGCCGCCTCGGGGCTGCCGGCCTGGAACTCGATCCCGGCGTAGATGTCCTCCGTATTCTCACGAAAGATCACCATGTCCACCTTGTCCGGCGACTTCACGGGCGAGGGCACACCCTGGAACCAGCGCACCGGGCGCAGGCACACGTACAAGTCGAGAATCTGGCGCATCGCGA
>CAZADU010000855.1:0-6035 GCA_964483945.1 uncultured bacterium | reverse complement strand
TCGTGGGCGGCATCGGGGTCATGAACATCATGATGGTGGCCGTCACCGAGCGTACGCGCGAGATCGGCGTGCGCAAGGCGCTCGGCGCGCCGCGCCGCGCGATCCTGCTGCAGTTCCTGCTCGAAGCACTGCTGTTGACCGCTGTGGGCGGAGCGGTCGGCGTGCTGATGGGCGCGGGTGTATCGTGGCTGGTGCGCGCGGTCTCGCCGCTGCCCACGTTCGTCTCACCATGGTCGGTCGTGCTGGGGCTGCTCGTGTCCACGATGATCGGCCTGTTCTTCGGACTCTACCCGGCGCTGCGTGCCTCGCGCCTCGACCCCGTGGACTCGCTGCGATACGAATGACCGTTCGCCGGGGCTCCGCCCGGCGGGGTCGGGAGGGCCGCAGGTGCGCGGGACGGCGATGTGGCGTGAGACGTTTCGCATCGCCCGGCTGGCGCTGGCGGCGAACCGGATGCGCACGCTGCTGGCGCTGCTCGGCATCGTCATCGGCGTGGCCACGGTGATCGCCATGGTGTCTTTGGTGAACGGGTTCCAGCGCTCCTTCGAGCGGGGCATCCAGTCGTTCAGCAACAACACCATCTACATCCGCACGTTTCGGCCCGGGGTGGCGTTCAGCGGCAACCTGCCGGACAGCCTGCGCCGACGGCGCGGGTTCACTCCCGAGGACGCAGCCGCGATCCGCGAGCGTGCGCCGGCCGTGGCGGCCGTCTCGGCCATCAAGGGCGCCTGGGCCGACATCCGCTTGAGCCGCGGCCACCGACGTACGCGGGTCACGCAGACGTTCGGCGCCGAGGAGGGGTTGCTGAAGACCCGCGGCATGGATGTGGCGGCGGGGCGCTTCTTCACCGCGCAGGAAGTGACTCGCCGCTCCAACGTCGTGGTGCTGGGCAAGGATACGCGCGAGGCGCTGTTCAAGGACGGCAGCGGTGTCGGCCATACCGTGCACCTGAACGGCATCCCATTCACGGTCATCGGCGAGTTCGAGGCCAAGGGCCGGTTTCTGGGCGAGAACCTGGATGAGATCGCCTGCGTGCCGTGGACCGTGGTGGACAAGTACTGGGCCACGCCGCCCAACGCGCCACCGTGGTACTCGAAGAAGGGCGAGGTGTTCCTCGACGCCACACCGGTCTCGCCCGAGCTGACCGAGACTGCCATGCAGCAGGTTCGCAGCGTCCTGCGTGTGCAGCGCCATGTGCCGAGCAACCGGACCGACGACTTCGAGGTGTTCAGCGACGACGTGTTCCTGTCGCTCTACCGCTCGATCACCGGCGGTATCGTCGCGATCATGCTGCTGATCTCGTCGGTGTCGCTGCTGGTGGGCGGCATCGGTGTGATGAACATCATGCTGGTGGCGGTCACCGAACGCACGCGTGAGATCGGCATTCGCAAGGCGCTCGGCGCTCCGCGACGCGCGATCCTGCTGCAGTTCTTGATCGAGGCGGTGCTGCTCACGCTGGCGGGCGGTGCGGTCGGCATCGTGCTCGGGGCGTCCGTCTCGGTGGGCGTGAAGGCCGTCTCGGGATTGCCCACGTTCGTCTCGCCGGGCTCCATCGTGGCGGCGGTCGCGGTGTCCACGGCCGTGGGTATCTTCTGCGGCCTCTACCCGGCCGTGCGAGCGTCGCGGCTGGACCCGGTGGACGCGCTTCGCTACGAGTGATGGACGGGCGCGACACGGGATCGCGTGGTATCGTTCGTCGGCCTATGCCCACCCGCACCGCACCGGCTTCCGCCGAGAAGCGACCCTCCGCGCTCTCCGACATCGTGATCCGCGGGGCGCGCGAGCACAACCTGCAGAACATCTCGCTGCGGCTGCCGCGACAGAGCCTCGTCGTGCTCACCGGCGTGTCGGGATCGGGCAAGTCGTCCCTCGCGTTCGACACGCTGTACGCCGAGGGCCAGCGCCGCTATGTCGAGTCGCTCTCGGCGTATGCGCGGCAGTTCCTCGGGCAGATGGAGAAGCCCGACGTGGACGCCATTGAGGGCCTGTCACCCGCCATCGCCATCGAGCAACGAGGGTCGGGTTCGAACCCCCGCTCCACCGTCGCGACCATCACCGAGGTATACGACTACCTGCGCCTGCTGTTCTCCCGCTTGGGCGCGCGGCATTGCCCCAAGTGCGGCACGCCGCTCGCACGCCGAAGCGTGCAGGAGATGACGGACCAGCTGCTCGATCAACTGGCAGGAGCGCGCATCGCGGTCTTGTCCCCGGTGGTGCGCGGCCGCAAGGGCGAATACCGCAAGGAGCTCGAGACCTGGCACCGGCAGGGCTATCTGAGGGCGCGCATCGACGGCGCGTGGGCCGAGCTGGAGGAGCCACCGAAACTCGCGCGCCATAAGCGCCATGACATCGAGGTGGTCATTGACCGGCTGCGCGTGGAGCCGGACCACCGTGGCCGGATCACCGAGGCACTGGAGTCCGGGGTGCGACTCTCGGGAGGGCTCATCACCGTTGCGCGCGACGGCGAAGAGGACCTCGTCATGAGCGTGGGTGCGACCTGCCCGAGCTGCGGCACTGCCGTGGACGAGCTGGAGCCTCGCCACTTCTCGTTTAACTCGCCGTACGGTGCCTGCGCCACCTGCGACGGACTCGGCACGCTGCTGCGGGTGGCCCCGGAACGCGTCGTGCCCGACCCGTCGCTGTCGCTGGGCGAGGGTGCCATCGCCAGCATGGGCGACGCTGACGGCACGTGGACGGCCGGAACCCTGCAGGGATTGGCGAAGGCATTCAAGATCCCGCTCGATGTGCCGTGGCGGAAGCTGCCGTTGAAGACGCGTCAGCTCATCCTGCACGGTGCGGGCGAGGAGCAGGTCAAGTTCGAGTACCGCACGCAGAAAGGCTCGGTGTTCGCGCACAAGTCCGCGTGGAAGGGAGTCATCCCCGACCTCGAGCGTCGCTATCGAAGCACCACCAGCGACGCCGTGCGGCGGGTGATCGGCGCGCTCATGAACCCCACGCCGTGCCCGGACTGCCTGGGGCGGCGGCTCAAGCCGGCGTCGCTCGCCGTGAAGGTGGGTGGTCGCAACATCGGCGAGTGGTGCGCGTTGTCGGTGAGCGCGGCGCGTCAGTCGGCCGACGAGCTGCGCTACACGGGCGGTCAGGCCACGATCGCCGCGCCCATCGTGAAGGAGATCCGCTCACGGCTCGGCTTTCTGGTGGACGTGGGGTTGGGCTACCTGACGCTCGAACGCACAGCGGGTACGCTCGCGGGAGGTGAGGCCCAGCGCATCCGGCTCGCCACGCAGATCGGCTCGCAGCTCACGGGCGTGCTCTACATCCTCGACGAGCCCAGCATCGGCCTGCACCATCGTGACAACCAGCGACTGCTCGCCACGCTGCACAAGCTGCGTGACCTCGGCAACACGGTCGTGGTGGTGGAGCATGACGAAGACACCATGCGTGCGGCCGACTGGCTCGTGGACCTGGGTCCGGGGGCCGGCCGGCACGGCGGCCACGTGGTGGCGGCGGGCGTGCCCGCGGACGTGGCACGCGATCCAGCTTCGCTCACGGGCCGCTACCTTTCGGGCGCGGTGAGCATCACGGTCCCGTCGTCGCGCCGGCCGGGTAGCGGCCGAGTCCTCGAGGTGCTGGGGGCGAGCGAGCACAACCTGAAGGACGTGGACGCCCGTTTTCCGCTCGGCACCTTCACCTGTGTCACCGGGGTGTCGGGCTCGGGCAAGAGCACGCTCGTCAACGACATCCTGCTCGCGGCACTCGAGCGCCAGTTGATCCCCGGCTCGGCCTCGTCGCCCGGCGCGCATCGCGCGCTCAAGGGCATCGAGCACCTCGACAAGGTGGTGGCGATTGACCAGAGCCCCATCGGGCGCACGCCGCGCTCCAATCCCGCCACGTACACGGGCGCGTTCACCTTTATCCGCGACTTGTTCGCGAACTTGCCCGAAGCCAAGGTTCGCGGCTACGGGCCCGGCCGGTTCTCGTTCAACGTGAAGGGTGGGCGCTGCGACGCGTGCGAGGGTGACGGTTCGCGGCGCATCGAGATGCACTTCCTGCCGGACGTGTTCGTGCGCTGCGACACCTGTCACGGGCGCCGTTACAACCGCGACACGCTCGAGGTGGCGTACCGCGGCCGGTCCATCGCCGAGGTGCTCGAGATGACGGTCGAGGAGGCCCTGGAATTCCTCGGCGCCGTCCCGGTGCTGCGGCGGAAGCTCGAGACCCTGAAGGACGTGGGTCTGGGCTATATTCATCTCGGTCAGGCCGCGACCACGTTGTCGGGGGGTGAGGCCCAGCGGGTGAAGCTGGCGGCCGAGTTGTCGCGTGTGGCCACGGGCCGCACGCTGTACGTGCTCGACGAGCCCACCACCGGGCTACACTTCGAGGACGTGCGCGTGCTGCTCGATGTGCTGCAAGCCTTGGTCGAGCGCGGCAACACGGTCATCGTCATCGAGCATCACCTCGACGTGATCAAGTGTGCGGACTGGCTCATCGATCTCGGACCCGAAGGAGGCGACCGCGGCGGCGACGTCGTGGCCGCCGGCACCCCGGAGGCGTTGGCGCGCGCGAAGGGGTCGCACACCGGCATGGCCCTGCGCCAGGTACTCCGTTCATGACCCCCACGACCGCTGTGACCGCCGACCCCAGCCGAACCTCCACTCGGACGCGCACGATGAAGGCCGTGGTGAAAGCCGCCGCCGCTCCCGGAGCCGAGATCCGCGACGTGCCGGTGCCGCAGCCGGGAGCAGGCGAGGTGCTGCTGCGCGTGCTGCGCGCGGGGGTGTGCGGCACCGACCTGCACATCTGGTCGTGGGATCGCTGGTCGCAGGGCCGTGTGAAGCCCCCGGTCACGCTCGGCCACGAGTTCGTGGGCGAGATCGTCGAACGGGGCGACGGGGTGACGAACCTGGCGCTCGGAGAGTGTGTCTCGTGCGAGAGCCATATCGTCTGCCAGACGTGCATCGCCTGTCGCACGGGCAGCGCGCACGTGTGCGAGAACACGCGCATCCTGGGCGTGGATGTGAACGGCGGTTTTGCGGAGTACGTTGCGGTGCCCGCGGTGAACTGCTGGCGCATCCCGGCGGGCACACCGCTCGAGGTCGCGGCGGTGATGGAGCCGTGCGGGAACGCCGTCCACACGGCGTTCGCGGGAGAACTGTCGGGGCGCAGCATCGCCGTGACCGGCTGCGGACCCATCGGGCTGTTCGCGATCGCTGTTGCGCGTGCCGCTGGCGCAGCGCACGTCTTTGCCTCGGACGTCTCGCCCTATCGGCTCGAGCTGGCCCGCGCGATGAAGGCCGACGCGGTGATCGACGCGCGCACCGAGAAGCTTTCGGAGCGCGTGACGGAATTGACGGGCGGCCGCATGCTGGACGGAGTGCTCGAGATGAGCGGCAACCCCGCGGCGGTGCGCGATGGCTTGCTGGCGCTGCGCATGGGTGGGCGCATGAGCATGCTGGGCCTGCCGACCGAACCGTTCGAGCTGGATTGGAACCGCCTCGTCATCTTCAAGGGCGTCACGCTGCACGGCATCATCGGGCGGCGCATGTACGAAACGTGGTTCCAGCTGGACCAGCTGCTGCGCTCGGGGCGGCTCGACCTGCGCCCCGCGATCACGCACGTCATGCCCATGGAGAGCTTCGACGAGGCGATCGGCCTGTTGCGCGACGGGCGCGCGGGGAAGGTCGTGCTGGTGCCCTGGGGCCAGTCCGCCTGAGGGCCGGGTAGAGGATCTGGGGTGGGGGATCTGGAGTGGGAGATCTGAGAAGGGGGATTGAATGTTCGACCGCATGAGGCCCGTGCTCGAAGCCGAGCTGCAGCGCATTCGCGACGCGGGCCTGTGGAAGTCGGAGCGCGTGCTCGCCTCGCCGCAGGGGCCGGAGGTCACGCTGGCCGACGGCCGGCGCGTGCTGGTGTTCTGTGCCAACAACTACCTGGGTTTGTCGAGCCACCCGCTTGTGATCGAGGCCGCACATCGCGCGCTCGACTCGCACGGTTTCGGGCTGTCGTCCGTGCGGTTCATCTGCGGCACGCAGGACCTGCATGTGGCGCTCGAGAAGAAGATCGCGGAGTTCGTGGGC
>CAZADU010000854.1:0-3350 GCA_964483945.1 uncultured bacterium | reverse complement strand
TCGCGGCGCGGCTGCCGCCCAGGCACAACGGCCGAGGGGGGTGGCGAGGGCAGGAGCCATCCTCATTGCCTTCGGTGACGTCTGCTAGAGCCCTCGACCGCGGCGTCCCCGTCAGGCCTGCGGAAGGAAATGCCTATAGATTAGATGTGACGTCTGCTAGAGCCCTCGACCGCGGCGTCCCCGTCAGGCCTGCGGAAGGAAATGCCTATAGATCGGCGCCGCGAAAAGGGGGAGCCGGCGCCTCACGAGGCAGGTTGAAGCCGTGCTGAGCGCGCTGACGGTTCGCTCGCTGGAGTCCGACGTCGAACGGATCTACGGCGCGATTCGGGTCGGACTGGAAAAGAAGGGCACACCGATTGGCGCGCACGACATGCTGATCGCCGCGCACGCACGGGCGCTCGACGCCGTGTGCGTAACCGACAACGTCGCCGAATTCAGGCGAGTACCCGCGCTGAAGGTCGAAAACTGGTTGCGGTAGCGCGACCGACACCTGGCCGTGCCCGTCACGCCTTCCGGCGAGGGCGCCTGCACCGTGCGCCGCACTGTCCGTGAACCTCGCAGCTCGGCTGCCATGCCTCGCCGATTGTAACCGGCCCGCTCTCAGGGCCTGATGTTCTGGTTGAGGTGGAACACGTTGTCGGGATCGTAGCGCCGCTTCACCTCGCGCAGGCGCGCGACGTTCGGACCGAATGCCGCCGCCACCGCATCATGGTCCCCCACCTCTTCGGCGTTCAGGTAATTCGCGTAGCGGCCCGACGCGAAGTGGGCCGACAGCGCCGCGTAGGTCTCGCGCGTCCAGGCGATGTTGGTCGTGGTCGTGGCCGGGTCCATCCACTCGCCGGTGACGACCATGTTGTGCCCGACTGTGCGGTGCGCGAACGCCGTCGCGGTGGGCGACACGCGCGTGGCCGCGCCGTGAAAGTGCTCCATGAAGATCGCCGTCATTGGCGATGGGCAGGTCGAGAAGCGCGCGATCATCGTGTCGATCGCCTCGTCGGTCAGTTCCGCCAGGAAGTTCGACTTCCAGTAGTTGAGCGCCAGCCGCGGGTAGCCCGCGTCGAAGAGCGTGTTGACCACCGTGTACGGCATCGGTCCGATGGCGTCGATCACCGGTGACCCGAATCGTTTGATGGGCTCCACCGCTCGCGCGCCAGCCTCGAGCGACCCGGCGTGGCACACCACGATCGCGGCCAGCTTCGTGCCCGACCCGTCGGGCGCGTGGACCAGGCCGCCGAACACCGTGAACTCGTCCGGCAGCGAGGCCGTCACCTCCCGGTAGAACCGCAGCACGTCGCGCGCCGCGCTGAAGGGGTGGGCGACGAGGCCGGCCGTGACGAGGGGACCAACGGGCTGCAGCTCGTACTCGAACCAGGTGGCCACGCCGAAGTTGCCGCCGCCGCCACGAATGGCCCAGAAGAGATCGGGGTGGTCGGTGTCGCTCACGCTCAGGGCCTGGCCCGACGCGTCGACCACGGTGGCCGAGCGGAGCGTGTCGACAGTCATGCCCTGCTGGCCCATGAGCCAGCCCAGGCCGCCGCCCAAGGTCAGGCCGGCGACACCGGTGCTGGACACCACGCCCCCCGTGCTGGCCAGGCCGTGGACCTGCGTCTCGCGGTTGTAGTCGCCCCACGTGGTGCCACCCTGTGCGCGAGCCCGCCGGCTGCGAGGATCCACGTGCACCCCGCGCATGGTCGAGAGGTCGATCATCACGCCGTCGTCGCACACCGCGTTGCCGGCGACGTTGTGGCCGCCGCCGCGGACCGAGATCTCCAGTTTGTGTTCACGGGCGGCTTTGACCACCGCCTGCACATCCGCGGTTCCGCGGCACTGCACGATGAGGGCCGGCCGTCGGTCGATCAGGCCGTTGTGCACGCGGCGCACGGTGTCGTACCCAGAGTCGGCCGGCGTGAGCATCGATCCGGCGATGGCGGGCTTCAGGGCGCTGACGACGAGGTCGACGTTCGACATGGGCTCTCCAAATAGACACGACCCTTCGCGTAGGGCTTCGGCCGGACTCATACGACCCGCCCTGCGTGCCGGGAGGAACGCGGAAACCCACGCAACACCCAGAATCAGTCCACACGACACGACGATCGCGAAGGCCTCGACCGACCCGACGCCGTAGAGCGTCGCGGGCATGAGTCTGGCGATACCCACGCCCATTGTCAATCCCGCCGCGAGGGCGACCAGCGCGGCGCCGATGGCCTCGCGAACGACACGGCGTTCCCTGTCGCGCGGTTCCGCGCCGACCGCGAGTTCGATCGCGATGTCTCGCGTCCGCTGCCGAGACGCTACCGCGCGGCATTCGCGAGGAGCAAGCGGGCTTCAGCGCTGGGCGAGATCGGCTTGCCGGCGCAGCTGGCCCGCGCGCATCACGTGCGTCAGCGACCGGAACGCGGCGACGTCCGCCCGCGGGTCCTCGGTGAGCACCAGCAGGTCGGCGATTCGCCCGGCTTCGAGCGTGCCGAAGTCGCGCTCGCGACCCATCGCCCGCGCCCCATTGCGCGTCGCCATCACGACAATGTCGGCCGCCTTGATGCCGGCGGCCTGCATCGCCTCCATCTCGTTGTAGATCGAGGGGCCGTGCACGGTGAGCGGATTGCCGGCGTCGGTTGCCACGACAATGGTGTTGCCGGAAGCGTGCACGCGCTGGAGATTCTCGCCCATGAGCGCCACGCGCGCACCGACCGCCTCGAGTCGCCGGAACGCGACGTCGACCGAGCGCCGATCCTCCGGGATCAGCGGGCGTAACGGCGCGACGTCATCGATCTTCGCGACCGTGGCCGCGTCCACACAGCGCCCAGGGTCGTCGATCGGGAAGCGCTGGCCGAGGCCAATGGCCACGTTCGCGCGGGTCGCATTGCGTCCAACGATCAGCGTCGGCGCGTAGACCGCGCGATTGGTCGAGAGCAGCGCCAGGAACTCCTCATCGACCGGCTGATCCTCGACGCTGTGCACCAGCAGGACCGCGCCCGCGCGCAGCGCGACTTTTGCCTCGCGCAGTCCGGTGGCGTGGACGATCAGATCGAGACCCGCGGCCTTCGCTGCCGCGCCCACTTCCATCATGCGCGCGTCGAGCTCTGCGCGGCGCGGCGGCGGCGGCGCGAGATACCAGACCTTGACCGCCTGGGCCCCCATCGTCTTCAGCTTGGCGACGCTCGACTGCACGTCAGCCGACGTCGCCATCGGCAAGAAGGTGTAGACCTCGTTCACCTGGGCCTCAGCCCGCCGGAGGAGCCCAAGCCTCCGCCGGCCGTCCACGAGGTCGTGCGCGTGCCGGTCGATGGGGAGGGCCGGGAGATGGAGGCGCCCTGAGCACCGCCAGGCCGCCAAGGCCGCCAGATTTCCCT
>CAZADU010000853.1:0-3876 GCA_964483945.1 uncultured bacterium | reverse complement strand
CGCGCTGGCACCGCGCCCGTCGGGCCCTGCCCGCGCCGGTGGCGCATGGTTTGACCGGTCCCGGCACGCCCCCTAAGTTGGCCTGCCCGGCCCTCGTCCCCTCCCGCTGGAGCTCGCATGACCGAACCTCTCACCGCCATTCCGGTCGGTTCGCCCGCTCTGACGCCCGTCGAACGTCTCGTGCGCGTCTTCGTGCGCCCGGCCGACGCTTGGGAGGGCCTGCGCGAGAAGGGTCAGTGGCTGTTCCCGCTGCTGCTCGGGCTGGTCGTCTGGTTGGGTCTGCAGGCGATCGCGTACGACCGCGTCACGCTGCCCATGATGTTCGGCCAGTGGGCGGACGCCGTGGCGAATGGGCAGATGGAGCCAGCGCAGGAAGCGAACCTGACCCGGTTCTTCGCCGAGTCTCCGATGGCGCGCTGGCTCGTGCTGGGCCAGCAGGTGATCGTGTGGCCCATCCTGCTGCTACTTCAGGCGCTCGTGATCTGGTTTGGGACCGGCTTTGTGCTGGGCACGAAGCTCAAGTTCCGGCAGGCCTTCGACGTGGTGTGCTGGTCGGGGCTGGTCAAGATCCCGGCGCTATTCCTGTTCTTCGCGCTCGCGTTCAGTCGCGAGACCTTCCTCGGCGTCCACCTCGGGCTGGGCGTGCTGGTGCCCGAGCCGGAGACCCCAAGCAAGCTGCTGACCGGGATCAGCACCTTCCTCGACTTCATCGGGCCTTTCGAGGCCTGGTGGGCTGCCGTCGCGGTGCTCGGCGCCTCGGCGCTCTCGGGCGCTCCGCGGCGCAGCGTCGCCTGGGTGCTCGTCGCGCTCTACCTCGCGCTCGGGGCGTTCCTGGCGGCGGTCAGCGCGTTCTTCAGCCCCGGCGTGTGAAGCCGGGAGGCAACTCCGTACCTCGTCCTCGCGTAATCTATCGCGTCCCGCGGGCTCGCCCCGCGTTCGCCGGTCCCCAAGGAGAACCTCCGCCGATGCGTCCCGTGGTTCTGCTGCTCCTCGCCGCCCTGGCCTTGCCCGCCACGGCTTTCGCCGCACCGCTCACCGCCGACGAGGCGGTGAGGATCGCCCTGCAGAAGAGTCCGGGTATCCTCCAGTCCGAAGCCGACGTTCTGTCCGCGCGCAGCGGGCTGTGGAGTGCCTACAGCCGCGTGCTCCCCAGCGTCTCTGCGGACGCCAGCCGCAACGGTTCGTTCACGAACGAGGCCACGGGTTCGCAGGCCTTTGGATCGGTCGTCGTGCCCTCGCGGAGCATCGACGCCGAGCGCTACTCGGGCTCCTACGGGCTCTCGGGCCAATGGTCGATCCTCGACCCGTCCGGGATCGTGGGGCTCAGTTCTGCGAAGGCGGGCATGAAGTCCGCCGACCTGGGCCAGCGCTCAGCGCGCGCCGACATCCGGCTCGAGACCAAGCGCCGCTTCTACGCGGTGGTGAAGTCCATGCACTTGTCGCGCGTCTCCAGCCAGGCGCTACGCCTGTCTCGCGACGACGAACGGAGGGTGCGAGCGCTGTTCGAGGTGGGTTCGGTTTCCAAGAGCGACCTGCTGCGTGCCCAAGTGCGCACCGCACAGAGCCAGCTCGACTCCATCCTCACCGACCACTCCGTGGTCACCCATCGCTTCACGCTGGCGCAGCAGCTGGGAGTGGCCGAGGCCGAGCTGGGCGAGGTGGATTCCTCGCTGGTCTCGACGCCGTCGCCGCTTGACGCTGGAGTGGTGCTCGACGAGGCCCGCCGGCAGCGCCCCGACATCCTGTCCGCCGAGGCGAACGTGCGCGCGGCGGAACTGGGTCTGCGCTCCGCGCACTGGGCGCGCCTGCCCTCGGTCGTGCTGCAGGGCGCGTGGACGCCGAGCAGCGTCTCGTCGCAGCGCTTCAATGTCGACTTCACGTCGCCGACCGACTCCATCCAGAGCACGGCCTCGCAGGCGAAGGGCGACTTCCGCGGCAGCATCGCCGTGAGCATGCCGATCTTCGACGGTTTCGCGACGGACTCCCGCGTGGCCGCCGCCCGCAGCCAGATGATCCGCGCGCGTGAAACTCGCGACGGGCTGGTCCGTAATCTCGAGGGCGAAGTGCGACAGACGCTGCTCGGCCACCAGGAGTCGATGGAGCGCGCCGCGCTGGGACGCACCGCGGTGGAGTCCGCGAGAGAGAACCTGAATCTGGTCCAGCAGAAGTACAACGTTGGCTCGGCCACGATCCTCGATCTCATCGATTCCCAAGTGTCATTGCTGCGAGCCGCGAGCGAACTGGTTTCCGCGCTGGCTGACATTCGAATCGCCGAGGCCGCGGTGGATCGTGTCCGCGGCAAGGGCGAGTGAGAGGAGAGGCCGCATTCATGAAGAAGAAGTGGATATGGATCGTATTGGGCGCGCTGCTCGTGGTGGTGATCGCCGGGCTGAGCATCGCTCGCGCCGCGAAGGGCAAGGTCGAGTCCGTTCAGCTCGCCAAGGTGCGCCGTGAGGACGTCACGTCGCGGGTGCGCGCACCCGGCAAGATAGAACCGAAGACACAAGTCAAGGTCAGCGCCGACATCCCCGGCAAGGTCGTCATCCTGAACATCAAGGAAGGCGACCCGGTGAAGCGCGGCCAGCTCCTGCTGGGCATCGACGATACGCAGTACCGGGCCGCGAACGCCCAGGCCGCGGCCGCGGTGTCGTCGGCTCGCGCGCGGTTGCGCGAGGCCGAGTCGGCCATGCGCGTGACCGAGGCGAACTACACGCGGCAGCGCTCGCTGTTCGAGCAGCAGTTGCTGTCCCAGGCCGAGTGGGACGCGGCGACCAACACCTACGAGGGAGCGCGAGTCGCGCTTGCCACCGCCCAGGAGGAGATCGCTCGCAGCCAGGCCGTGAAGGACGCCTCGGCCGACAATCTGTCGAAGACCCGCTTCATCGCGCCGTTCGACGGCATCGTCAGCGCGCTCAACGTCGAGAAGGGCGAGATCGTCGTGACCGGCACCATGAACAACCCGGGCACGCAGATCCTCGTGGTCTCCGACCTGTCGCGCATGCTGGTGCGCGCCGAGGTGGACGAGACTGATGTCGTGGACATGCACCTTGGGCAGAAGGCGAAGATCTCGGTCGACGCATTCCCCGACACCACGTTCGCGGGCACCGTGTTCGAGATCGGCAACACCGCGAAGCGATCGGCGATCTCCTCGGTCGAGGGGCAAACCAACTTCGAAGTGAAGGTGGTCTTCGACCAGAACGTGCCTGAGGTTCGCCCGGGTATGACCGCCGACGTGGACATCGAGACTGGCACCCACGCCGGCACGCTGGCGGTGCCCATCCAGTCGGTGGTCATCCGCACGCAGAGCCAGTTGGACAGAGCGGCCAAGGGCAAGGTCAAGGCTGCGAAGAGACCGAAGTCGAAGACGATCTCCGCTGACGAGGACACCGTCGGCCGCAAGGACCCCGAAGTCACGGGGATCATGGTCGTGAACGACGGTGTGACGAAGTTCGTCCCCGTGCGCACCGGCCTTGCGAGCGAGACGATGATGGAGGTGTCCGGCGAAGTGAAGGAGGGCGACCAGGTGGTCTCGGGGCCTTACAAGGCGCTGCGTGAGATCAAACCCGGTGCCAAGGTGAAGCGGGAGCAGGTGGGCGGCCGCTCAGGCCGATGAGGGGACGATGCTGATCCAGATCCGTGACCTGCACCGCGTGTATCAGGTCGGCGAGAGCGAAGTGCGTGCGCTGGACGGCGTCGACCTCGATATCGCGGCCAACGAGTACGTCGCCATCATGGGCCCTTCGGGGTCCGGCAAATCCACGCTCATGAACATCCTCGGCTGCCTCGACACACCCTCGAGCGGTTCCTACAAGCTCAAGGACCGCGAGATCGCCGAGCGCACTGACGACGAACTCGCGCAGATCCGGAACCAGGAGA
>CAZADU010000852.1:0-4481 GCA_964483945.1 uncultured bacterium | reverse complement strand
ACGCTCCTTGGCGGTGGGTGAATAGACCTGCATCAGCTCCTCCTGGGGGGGAGAAGCCGCCGGTCTATCACCACCGCCTCTGAGCGGTCACATCATGTGCTCCCTACAGCGGCCTGGCGCCACGCTGCGCCTCGCCACCGGCTCTGCTACGCTCCGTGGTTGTTCCCGCACTCCCTCCACCCGAGCCCACCATGAATCCCATGCGAAACCTCCTGCTCGCTGGTTCCCGCAGCGCCTGGCTCCAGCGTCAGGCGACGCAGCGCCAGTTCGTCAAGCTCGCCGTGCGCCGGTTCATGCCGGGCGAGACCGTGGACGACGCGGTCAAGGCCGCGCTCGCCGAGAACCAACAGGGCCTGCTTGTCACGCTCACCAGCCTGGGCGAGAACCTTCAGCATCGCTCCGAGGCCGACGAGGTGCTGCAGCACTACCTGGGCGTGCTCAAGCGCCTGGCCGCCGATGGCGTGAAGGGCGAGGTGAGCATCAAGCCGACGCAGCTCGGCTATGACATCGATGCCACCATGTGCACGGTCCATACCCGAACGCTGGCCGAAGCCGCGCGCGTGCAAGGCAGCCGGCTATGGATCGACCTGGAGGGCACCGCGTACACGGACGCCACGCTGGCGCTCTATCGCGAGATCCGCCGCACGCACGGGAACGTGGGTGTCTGCCTGCAGGCCTACCTGCGCCGCACTCGCGCGGATCTCGAGTCACTGCTTCCGCTGGGGCCCGCGATCCGCATCGTGAAGGGCGCATACGCCGAGCCCGCGAACCTGGCGTTCCCCGACAAGCGCGAGGTGGACGAGAACTTCCACTGGATGGCCGAGCGACTGTGGAGTGGCGAGGGTCGCGCTAGCGGTGCCTGGGCCACGCTCGGCACGCACGACGCGCTGCTGATCACACGACTCGTCGCCACGGCCGGGAGGCTGGCTGTGCCATCGAGCGGTTACGAGATCGCCATGCTCTACGGCATCCAGCGCCCCGAGCAGCTGCGGCTGGCCAAGGCGGGGCGCACGGTGCGCGTGCTCATCAGTTACGGCGAGCACTGGTTCCCATGGTACATGCGCCGGCTCGCTGAGCGGCCGGCGAACCTGCTGTTCGTCGCGAAGAGCATGTTCGCGCGCTGAGCCTCGCTGCATACGCACCGCGATGAAACGAGAAGCGGGGCCCGGGCGGGCCCCGCTTCTCGTTTCGCATCAGCGACGACGCGACGTCACCACTTGGGGGGCTTCGCAAAGCCGAGGTTGCCGTCACGGTCGCCCAGCCGCACACGCCAGGGGCCAGTCACCGGGATGATGCCCAGGGCGCGCAGGCCCGAGGCGTACTCGTAGCGGAACACGAGGTGGTCGGCCGCCCGCTTCTCCGGTTCGAACGTCACACGGCGCACCGGGTCGGTCGCCCGATCGCCCCAGCCGGTGCCGGGGAAAGATCGCTCGTCGCTCGACTCGCCGCGTGCCATGTTGCCCTCGGCCTCGGGCACGACGGCCTTGCCGCTCGACTGCGGCGCCGCGGCCCGGGTGGGCGCAGGAGCCACTTCCTCGCTGGGCTCGTTCGCGCGGGCTTTCGCGGATTCCTTCGAATCCTGGGCCGACGGGCCATGGTCGCGGTCGCTGCTCTTCAGGTGGCCCCAGGCCAGGCGCTGCTGCTCGCGGAACGCCAGCACACGGATCCAGCCCATGTCGGAGTTCGACTGACCCGTGCGCTCGGCGTAGCTGCGGCGCTCGTCCACGAACACGAACCGGCGCACCTCGTTCAGGTTCGTGCGCCAGCCGCGGATGGTGGTGCTCTGCCACGGCGCGAGCACGTACATCTGCTCGTCCGAGCGCAGCCGCGAGATCTCGCCGCTGACAGCGTTCAGGCCGTCCACCGCGAGCAGCACGGCGACACGCTTGCCGGTGTTGTTGCGCAGCACGAGCGAGTAGTTGCGGCCGGCGAATGCCTGGAGGTAGCGGCGGTCGTCGGAGCGGCCGGGCGCGAAGTAGAGCGGCGCGGCCTGGCCATCGACGCGAACCTGCACGTCGACGAGATCGCCCTCGGCCCACGATTCGAGACCGCGCCAGATCGGCCGGCGTTCCTCGGGCCAGGTGTTGTGCTCGGCGCGAGCGACCGGCGCGAGCGTCAGCGCGAGCAGCGCGGCAAAGGTGTGCATGGCGACAGTGAGGCAGGTCCGGCGCGCATTCGCGCCGGCGGTCGGGTGCGACGTGGCTGTGAGGAACATGGTGTTCTCCTTTCGGACTCGCCGGGTTCTTCCGGAGCGGTCACGCAGGAAGTACGCCAGTCCCCCGCGGGTATTCCCGGAGGCGGATACGCCGCACCGGACACCGCCTGGCACCGCGCTGGGTCAACGGCCCCAGGGTGCCTAGCCCTGCCGCGTTCACATCCCCATCACGCGGAAGCCGGCGTCCACGTACAGCACCTCGCCGGTCGTGCCGCTCGCCATGTCGGACAGCAGGAACAGCGCGCACTTGCCGACTTCTTCCTGCGTGATGTTGCGCTTCAAGGCGGCGCGCTCGGCATGCTCCTTGAACATCCCTGTGAACCCGCGCACGCCGCGTGCGGCCAGCGTGTTCACCGGCCCGGCGCTGATGGCGTTCACACGGATGTTCTTCGTACCCAGCTCCCACGCCATCTGCCGCGTGATCTGCTCCAGCACGGCCTTGGCGCTGCCCATCACGTTGTAATTGGGCACGGCTCGCTCGGCGGCTAGGTAGGTGAGCGAGACGATGCTGCCGCCGTTCTTCTCGAGCAGCGGCAGTACGCGGTGCGTGACATTCAGCAGCGAATAGGCACTGACCTCGAGCGTGAGCCGGAAGCCGTCGCGCGACGTGGCCACGAACGAACCTTCGAGATCCTCCTTGTGCGCGAACGCCACGCCGTGCACGAGCATCTCGAGCGAGCCCCAGCGCTCGGTCAGGGCTTTGGAGACCGCATCGATCTGCGCGTCGTCCGTCACGTCGCAGGGCATCACGATCGTGCCCGGCAGGGTGACGGCCAGATCTTCGACGCCCTTCTGCATCCGCTCGTTCGCGTACGTGAGGCACAGCGCGGCGCCAGCCCCGGCCAACTGCTGGGCGATGGCCCAGGCGATGCTGCGGTGGTTGGCCACGCCGAGGACGAGCGCGTGCTTGCCGGTGAGGTCGAGCGTGAACATGAGAGCTTGCTCCTTTACAGGGACCGGCCTCCGGCCGGCCCCGCAGCGACATTCGAGTGCGCGGCCACGGGCCGCGCCCCAGAGTAGGGCATATCGGCTTCGGCGGGATCAGACAGACTTCTGCCGCTCCCAGACGCGAATCGGCAGGATGATCACCTGGATGCCGACAAACTGCAGCCGGCGCTGGATGCTGAACGCGGTCTCGTGGTGCAGTGTGCGCGTGAACACGGTCTCGCGCTGGAACACGAGCTGGCCGGCGAACACAATGGAACGCCGGAACTCCTTTTGTAGATCATGGCTGATCTGTTCGAGTTCCTCGATCAGGTCGGTGCCGAGCGTGTAGCGGTATTCGGCGTAGTAGCCCATCTTCTGCGCCAGTTCGACGTAACGCTCAAGGTCGCCCTGCACCTTCTTCTCCAGCTCCTGCACACTCTCGGTGCCCTTGAACTGCCCCGAGTCCACGAGTCCCACCGAGACGAACACCATGTTCTTGAAGTGCCGCGGGAACATCCGCTGCACGGTGAGCAGCGTGTGGATGCCGAGCCCGGCGTAGGATTCCACCAGCACGACCGCGGTGGGGCCGTCGGGTGCCAGCTCCGGTGCGGTCTCGCGCTCGGGCATGGGCAGGTCGGACAGCACGTCGTCCAGGCTCTTGAGCACGCCACGCACGCGCTGGTAGTGGGCGCGGACGAGGATACACAAGCCCACGAACGTGCCGGTCACGGCCAGGGTGAGCCAGCCACCCTGCGTGAACTTGATCACCGAGGTCACCACCAGGATGCCGCCCGTGACGGTGGTGCCGAGCAGCGCCAGCAAGAACCGGCGCCGCCAGTGCGCCTCGGTGATCCGCACCTGCCACCAGTGCCGCACCATGCCCATCTGCGACAGCGTGAACGTGAGGAACACGTTGATGGAGTACATGACGATCAGCAGCTTGACCGCACCACCCGTGTACAGCAGCGTGACGATGGCCGCCAGCCCCATCGTGACGATGCCGTTCTGCGTCACCAGCCGCTCGGAGAGGTGCGCGAACCGCTTGGGCACCCACTCGTCCACGGCCATGGCGGCCAGCGTGGCGGGGCCTGCCACGAACCCGGTCTGTGCGGCGACGAACAGCAGCGCGCCCTCCGAGAGCAGCGTGAAGACCACCACGCCGACGCCGATGGGGATGCCCCACACCCGCCAGTCCTGCGACAGCACGGTCCACAGCGAGGCGTTGAGCGTGCGGCCGGGCTCGTGCGTGACGTCGTTCAGCAGGTAGCACAGCAGGATGCCGCCGGCGTTGAACGCCAGCGACGCGGCCATGTAGGCCATGGTCTTCTTGCCGGTCTCG
>CAZADU010000851.1:0-3020 GCA_964483945.1 uncultured bacterium | reverse complement strand
CCGCCGCGCCTCGCATGGTCCCGTGCGGCATTCGCTTGCGCGACGCAGGCGCGCTACGTCAGATTTAAGGCTCACCGCCCTCGCACCCCCCTGTTCCCGGGGCCTCCCCATGCGCATCGAGATCGTCACCATCGGCAACGAGGTCCTCTCGGGCCGTACGTTCGACACCAACTTCGTGCACCTCGCGCGCGCGCTCGAGGAGGCGTGCGTGGTGGTGGCGTACCACAGCACGGTGGGCGACACGGTCGAGGGGATCGGCGAGGCGCTCAAGCTGGCATTGTCACGCGCTGACGCGGTCATCATGACGGGCGGTCTCGGGCCGACGCCCGACGACCTCACGCGCAAGGCGGTGGCCACCGCACTCAACCGCCCGCTGCAGCTGGACGAGTCGGTGCTGGCGCACATCCGCGAGCGCGGCCGCCGACTGGGGCGCAAGCTGCCTTCCACGGTCGAGACCATGGCGCTGGTACCGCGCGGTGCCGAGGTGTGGCAGAACCCGGTGGGTGCGGCACCCGGCATCCTGATCGACTACCGCAAGAAGCCCGTCATCCTGCTGCCGGGCCCGCCGCAGGAACTCGAAGCCCTCGCCGACCAGTTCGTGATTCCCTGGCTGCGCGAACGCAGCGCGCTCGTGGTCGAGAGCTTCACACTGCGCACGTTCGGCATGTTCGAAAGCCAGTTGCACGAACGCATCGGCCAGCTGCCCGACCAATGGCCGGGTGCGTTGCTCGCCTACCTGCCGAGCTGGTTCGGCGTGGACCTGCGCGTCACCGTCACGGGGCCGAACGCCTCGATGGTGCGGCAAAGTGCGGAGCGTGCCTATCACGAGCTGGGCGAGCGCGTCGGCGGCGTGATCTACGCCGAGGGCTCGCACACCATGGAGGAGTCCGCGACCGAGGTCCTGCTCGAGCGCGGCTGGCGCATCGCGCCGGCCGAATCGTGCACGGGCGGGCTGCTGTGCAAGCGGCTCACCGATCTGCCCGGCTCCTCGCGGGTGGTCGAGCGCGGGTACGTGACCTACTCGAATGCGGCCAAAATGGAGCTGCTCGGGGTGTCGGCCGAGGACCTCGCCGCGCTCGGAGCGGTGAGCGCGCCGGTGGCCGAGCAGATGGCGCGCGGCGCGCGCGAGCGAGCCGGCGTCGAGGTGGGCGTGGGCATCACCGGTGTTGCCGGCCCCGAAGGGGGCAGCGAGCAGAAGCCCGTGGGCACCGTGTTCATCGCGGTCAGCTCGCCGCTGGGCGAGGCCGTGCGCGTGCACCGGTTCATGGGTTCACGAAGCACGGTGCGCGAGCGCGCCGCCCAGACCGCACTCGACATGTTGCGACGTCACCTGTCTGGACTGCCGCTGGACCCGGCGCTCGAGCAGCCGAGGGTCTCGACGCCATGACCACGACCGGGCCCATCGCCACGCTGCTGATCGATGCGCCGTGCGAGCTCTGCCGTACGAGCATGCGCTGGGTTCGCGACCGAGACCGCGACTATCGGATTCACTTCGAGTCGCTGGACTCGCCCGAGGGGCGCGAGTTGCTGTTCGAGGCTGGGCTCGAGCTGGCCAAGGCCGATTCGATCGTGCTGATCCACGGCGGCCGCGCCTTGCGCTACTCCGCCGCGCTCGTGAGCATGCTGCGACTGCTGGGCGGGTGGTGGAAGGTGGCGGGCGATCTGCTCTGGTTGGTGCCACGGCCGCTGCGCGACATCGTTTACCGCGTCGTGGCGCGGCACCGGCACCTGTGGCCATTCAATGCACGGCACGAACAGTCGGGTGAGCGGATGCCTGCGAGTGACACGATCAGGCTGGCTTCCGCCGATCAGCGCTCGATGGGCACTGCCACGCCTGCTTCGACGAGTCGTCCCGCCTCGAGCGAAGACAGCCGCGCGTCGAGTCCCGCCCCGAGCGATGCCAGCCGCGCGTTGAATCCCGCGATCGAGTCCACCGCGACGACGAGGCGCGACGCGAGCGAGTGATCGCGCTGCCAGCGCGCGAGCTGCACCCCAGGCGTCGCCCCGAAGCCACCCGGCCCCCACCACAATGCGGCGAGCGGGCCACGCGACGTGGGGCCGGTGTGCCGCCCGCGGCGGCGCTGGCGGATGCTTCGGTAGGGGACGGGACCATGTTCGGCGGAGTAATCTACACGGCACCATGCGTCTCTTCATCGCGATCTTCCCGCCCCCCGACGTACAGATGGCTGCCTATCATGCCGCCGACCCGCTGCGCACCAGCCGCGATGCGGTCGCGTGGGTGAAGCGCGACAACCTGCACTACACGATGCGGTTCTTGGGCGAGTGCGAGCCCGGAGCGGTCGAGCGCGCCGCGGCTGCGATGCGCGAGGCGGCCGCGAGCCGCCCGCGCTTCGGTGCGGCGATCGGCGGCTTCGGCGCGTTTCCGAGTGCCAAGCGCGCGCGCGTGCTGTGGGTCGGCACGCTGCAGGGTGCCGAGCCGATGCGCCTGTTGGCGAGTGCGCTCGAGGCATCGCTCGTGCTGCACGGGTTCGAGCCGGCCGAGCAGGAGTTCGAGCCGCACCTCACCGTGGGGCGCGTGCGCATGCCGGGCGACTGGACCAAGCGACTGCTGGACGCGCCCACGGTGGAGTCGCGCTTCCAAGTCGATCGGCTGCGGTTGGTGAAGAGCACACTCGCCGCCGGGGGCTCGCGCCACGAGCCGCTCACCGAGGCGATGCTGCAAGGGTAGGCACTGCAACTGCGCCAGGCCTCAGGCGCAGCGTCGCCCGGGCTCTTGGGGGATTGCCGCCGGCGAGCCGCAGGAATGCCGTGGATGAGAGCCGGGTGGCTCGCCTCCCTGCCGGGCTGAAATCATGTAACTCCATGTGCTGCAACGCTAATGACACCAGAAATTTTCTTCTTTCTGTTCACTGCCCAAATGTGTAGTATGCGCCCATCCCTGAGACGGAAGCCCGTCGGCGGGCACACCCCGCGGCGGCTCCGGAACCCAGCACACTTAAGTAGTGCCCCTGCGAAGGAGACGCAGTCATGAGCATCAACCCGCCGCCCAACGCCAAGGA
>CAZADU010000850.1:0-2305 GCA_964483945.1 uncultured bacterium | reverse complement strand
GCTGGCGGACACGCGGGTCATCGAGCGGATCATCGGCATGTCGTTCCATGCCACCGACCGTGACAAAGTCGCTGGCCGACTACCGAGGACAGAATCGCTGGCCGACGACACGTCAAGCAGGGTGCACGTCAGATTTGTGAGATGACTCACCCGCTCCGTGTGCCCGCCGCCCGTGAGCGCCGTTGCCAGAAGTCCTGGAAGCGGCCACTGAGCTTGCAGCAGCGCAGGGCGATGATGGCGTCTGCGCCGGCCAGCGTCCAGTGCATGCCGGCGCGCTTGAGGCGGGTGCCGATGGCCACCTTGCAGCCGGCCTCGACGACGCCCGATGAGACGCACAGACCCGCAGCGCGGAACTCCGGGTAACGCATGCGCTGGCGGTTGGTCTCGACGTATCCCAGGCACCTGCGGGCCTCGTCGCTCGCGTCGGCATGCTCGCGCAAGGCGGCGAGCAGGTCGTCGACCCTGCCCTCGTCCAGCTCGTCGTGCCGCTGTCTGGCCCACTGCCGGTGCAGGTCGCCGGCCGGCCCATAGATGGCCTTCGCGACATCGGACAGATGCTCCTTGGCGTGGAAGAGGTCCACGATGCCGACGGCCCCCGGGAACTGCTCGTCGGCCAGGTTCCAGATCCAGGCGGCCCCATCGCCGAGCACCACGCGGCGCTCGGCCGCATCGAAGCCGCGACGGCGGGCCTCGCGGTCCGCCCGCCCGGCGAACACCGAGGCTGCCTCGTCGGTGTCATGGCTCGCGGCGCTCTCGATGGCCGCCGAGTAGCTCACCGAGCCCCGGTCACGGACGGGGATGCCCTTCGCGTCCCGGCCCTCGGCGGTCCACACGGTGACGAGCTTGACCTCGCGCGTCCGGGCCGAGCCGTCGGGCTGCTTGCCCGCCCGCCCGACGAGTTCGGAGGAGCGCATCGGGATGCCGGTGCCGTCCATGCCCAGGTACATCGTGGGGGCACCCGGGAGCGCGGGCTCGACGACGCTGCGCTCGTCCTGCGCGATCTCCCGTCCGAGCGCCTCCGCGGTGCGCTCGACCTGCTTGGCGTCGACGCTGACGCCGGCCAGCTCGCCCAGCAGCTCGCTGCTCTCGGCGAAGCTGACCATCGCTGCGGCCAGGCCCGTCATGCGCGTCGTGGCCGGCGAGAGCGACGTGTCCGCCATCCCCAGGGCACGGTCACGCGGGCAGACGCCCGAGCCGCACGCGGTGCAGTGGTAGTAGGCGCGTTCGAGCGTCAGCTCACCCAGGGCGGTGCTGAACGTCTTGGCCCGGCGGCCGGCGTAGCGGGCCCGGCCCCCGCAGTCACAGGCGAGGTCGGGGCCGCTGTGGTCGGACCGGTCGGCGTTCAGGCGCTGCTCCACGGCACGCGCCGCGACCCTGAGCGCGCGCCCACGAGCCGCGATCTCGATGGCCTCGAAGTCGAGCCCGTCGAGCGCGCCCGGACCTACGAGCGTTTCGATCTCGGCGACGACGGCCGCGTCGAAGCTTGCTCTGAGGCCCCCTTTTTGGCCTCCCCCCCGGTGTCCCCGGCGTGCCCCGTCAGGAGCGCGTCGCACAGTCCCTCGCTGACCTCGACCAGCTCGCCGGTGAGCCTGCGCAGACGCCGGTACTCGGCGATCTGCTCACGCGTGCGGGGCACGGCGGCGGGCGGGATGATGCGGGTGACCGTCCGCCCACCGACGGCGCGGGTCAGCGACCAGCTCGGTCCGTGACCCTCATGCCCCTCGCCGGCACAGTGGCAGGTGGGCTTGCCGCACCTGCGATAGCGGCCCACCAGGGAGCCCGGGCGCAGGTCCCCGATGCCCGCCAGCTCGGCGCGGATCTCGTCACGGCGTTGCCTCAGCTCCTCGGGATCGCGAGTCCTGTCCATGGCACCTCCTTTGCCTGACAGCATACACCACTGTCAGATACACGAGGCGACCCCCCACGCGTCACGATGCTGACGTGCGCCCCAAAGGCTTCCCCCGTTTGACGCTTGTCCGACTCCGCGATATCATTGGCGGTCGGTGAGCGTGGCCCGTTTCTTTCGTACGACCTTTCAGGTCGTGTCCCCGTGCCTTGATTGCCTCTCGTGCGAGGCCAGGAGTGCCCCATGACCGTGTCTGAGATCGATCGCCGGCGTGCGCCCAAGTTGCCGGAGCGCCTGCAGTATTCCCGGATTCCTGAGGTCCTGCCGATCCCGGACTTGATCGAACTTCAGCGCACGTCATACGACTGGTTCGTCGATCGGGGCCTACGCGAGCTGCTCGACGAGATAAATCCCATCCAGGACTTCACCGGCACATCCATGGACCTGCACTTCAACAAG
>CAZADU010000849.1:0-12342 GCA_964483945.1 uncultured bacterium | reverse complement strand
GCGTGGAACCGCGCCACCAGCGTGGCCAGTGGCCGCGCCGCCACGGTGAGCTCGTGCGCCTGGCCACGCGCACGTACCTCGGCGCGCGACTCGAGCCGCACACGCGCGCGCTCGGTGGGCGTGAATGCAGCACGCACTTCGCGCTCGAGCGCTCTCAGGCTGCGCTCCAATGCAGCAAGCTCGCCAGCGCCTCGCAGCACGCTACGCGAGCGCTCGCGGCGGGAACCGCCTTCGAGCGCACCCAGTGCGCACAGCACGCCCGCATCGCGCGGCCACACGACGGCGCGTACGCCGAGTGCGGCCGCCAGCGCGCAGGCGTGCAGCCCGCCCGCGCCGCCGAACACCACGAGTGCGGCGGCGCGCGGGTCCTCACCGCACTCGACGCTCACCTTGCGAAGGGCTGCCTCCATGCGGGCCTCGGCCACGCGCAGTACGCCCTGTGCGGCGGCCTCGGCGCGCTTGAGTCCCAGTTCACGTGCGAGGCGTTCCAGCGCGCGGCGCGCCGCGGGGCGATCCAGCTGGAGCGCGCCACCGGCCAGCCCGTCGCCCGCGATCGCACCCAGCACCACCAGCGCGTCGGTCACCGTGGCCGGCCCGCCCCGGCCGTAGCATGCAGGGCCGGGATCGGCACCCGCGCTCTCGGGACCCACCTGGAGCACGCCGCCGCCGTCCACGCGCGCGATCGAGCCGCCCCCGGCGCCCACCGTGTGCACGTCGAGCGTGGGCAGCAGGACCGGCACGCCCGCCACCTCGCGCGCGCGCCGGCGCGGCAGGCCGTCCTCGCCCGTGTCGCGTCCGCCGAGGAACGCGCAGTCGGTAGAAGTCCCGCCCACGTCCAACGTGAGCGCGGCGCGATGACCACACGCACGCGCCGCGGCCAATGCCGCGCGCAGCCCGGCCGCGGGGCCCGACAGCAATTGCCGCACCGGCTCCTCGGCCGCCTGCGCCACGGGTGCGGTTCCACCGTGCGACAGCACGACCTCGACGCTGCCGCGCGTGGCGGCTGCGATGCGGTGCAGGTAGTCGCGGATGCGCGGCACCAGGTAGGCGTTGGCCGCGGTGGTGGCGAAGCGTTCGTACTCGCGGATCTCGGGGGCCAACTCCACCGCGCTCGTCACCGGCACGCCGAGCGAGCGCAGCGCACGGCTGAGCCGCCGCTCGTGCTCGGGCGCCGACCACGCGTGCAGCAGCCCCACCGCGATCGCTTCGGGCCTTGTGGCGCGCACGCGGCGCACGACGTCCACCAACTCGCGCGAAGTGAGCGGCATGACCACCTCGCCACCGGCGGACAGCCGCTCGCGCACACCGATGCGCCGCTCGCGTGGCACCAGCGGCGGTGTGCGACGCGGCTCCAACGAATAGAGGTCCGGCCGGTCCTGCCGGCCGATCTCGAGCACGTCCTCGAACCCGGCGGTGGTCACGAACGTGACCCGCGCGCCCTTGCGCTCGAGCAGCGCATTGGTGGCCACGGTGGAGCCGTGCCGCACGCGGGTACCCCGGCCCGCCCCCGCGCGTTCCAGCGCGGTGAGCACCGCGTCGGCGGGATCACGCGGTGTGGACGGCACCTTGAACGCCACGCGGCGGCCACCGCGCCAGGCGACCACGTCGGTGAACGTGCCGCCGGTGTCCACGCCAACCGCGGCGGCGGCCGGGAGTACGGCCGCGGGCCCGGCGCGGCGGTTACGCCGGCGGCTTCCGGACACGCTTCCTCCAGCGCTCGAACACGAACACCAGACTCACGCTCAGGATGATCAGCAGCAACACCCACGGCGGAATCGGGAACTCGTGGCCAAGCCAGGCCAGCAGCGCGAAGTACGGCATTCCCCCCAGCAGCAGTGCCAAGAAGTAGCGAGGCAGCGGGTAGCGCCCGGCGGCAGCGACGACCTTGATGGGCCCGTCCGGGAGAGGTGTCGCGCGAGCGAGCACGATGGCGAGGAACGAGGCCGATGGCGACTCGGCAAGCGCCTTCTCGACCCGGTCTCGAGACGGCGCGAAGCGCTTCACCCACGCCCAGTTCGTGCCGAGGATCCAGCGGAACAGCAGCATCTGCACGGTGCTACCCGCTGCGGCCGACGTGGCGCCGAATACACCCACCTGCCACGGCTCGAACTTCGGAGCGTAGAGCAGCAACAGTGGCGTGGTGAGCACGGAGAACGTGGAGTTGTCCACGAACAGCAGCAGGCACAGGACCGGCAGCGGGAGCTCGGGCGGGGCGGCCCGCAGCAGGTCGCTCCAGAACGACAGCATCAGGCCGGGCACATCACCTCCGGTGGGCGGGAGTCAGGCGCGACCGGGCACACTGACGCAGTGAGCACGCGGCGGCAACCGTGGCGAGGAGCCGCGAGCGGGTCCGCTCTCCCCGCTTCGGGCGAAACGTCGAGGGCCCGCTCCCGGTGTTGGGGTGCGGGCCCTGGCCGTGGGGTCGAGCGTCGGCTACGAGATGACCTCGGCGCCACTGCCGGGCGCGGCCGGCGATACCGGGGGTGCGGGCGGCGGTGAGGGCGGCGGCATGTCGTTGGGGCCCGTTCCCGCCGGTCGCATGCGCGCCCACCAGGTCTGGATGCTGCGGCGGCGATACTCACCGCGCACCAGCGCACCGGCACCGAGCGTGCCGAGCCCGACGGCGATCACGAAGAACATGAACTTGAGCAGCCCACCCACGAACCCGAACAGCGGCACGATGTGCAGCAGGTCCGCGGCGATGCGCAGGCCGTGCAGTCCCACCGCGCCCCACAGCACGCCCTGCATGAGCGTGGGCAGTCCGGAGCGGAAGCGCGGGTAGAGCCGGCTGCCCAGTACGCCGTAGCCGACGATGCTGCCCCACAGTGCGGCCACCACAAAGAACGCGGCGTAGGCCACGGCGACGGCGGCAGCAAGCGGGATGCCGATGATGGTGATGCACAAGAGCGCGATTACGAGCGCCAGTGCGATCACACTGGGGATGATGAGCGCCCACAGCAACAGCCCGATCACGAATGACGGCCCCGGCTCCTGCCCGATGGTGTCGAGCGCGCTGCGCGTGCGTTCCGGCGCAAGCTTCACGAACAGCCAGCCGATGCCGAGCATGATGAGCAGGCCCACACCGTGCATGACCATCTGGAAGCCCGTGCCCACCACGGCCAGCATCGGGAACAGCAGCTTGTGGCCCGGTGAGCGCGGCGCGGTCACGCGCTGACCGGAGACGCGTGAGCCGGGTTCCTCGCGCAGCGTGCCGCCCATGCACACCACGTCGCCGTCCACGCGGGCGGTGGAGGTCAGCAGCAGGTCGCCGCCCATGGCTGAGACGTTGCCGGTGACGTGGCCGCGCACCTCGATGTCACCGCCAAAGCTCACCACGTCGCCTTCGACCACCTGGTCCTCGCTCACCGAGACGCCGCTGCCGAAGCGCACCAGGTCGCCCGTCGTCGAGCGTACGCGCGGGGCTTTGGGGATGTCGGGGATGTCGGGCGCACCCGGCACCGCGGGCACTGGCGCAACGCGGTCTTGCACGCCGGACGTCTCGCTCTGCTCGGGGCGCGTGATCGAGGTGCCTGCGTTGCGGTCGTAAGCGGCCGCGCTCTCCGGAGGCACGGGGCGGAAACGCATCTTGCGCTCCTGAGCACCCACGGCGGCCGGCAGGACGGACATCACTGCGAGGGCCAACAGCCCAGTCAGGGTGCCACGGGAGAGTCTGAGCATCTCGGGTTTCCTCCGCTCTTCGCGAGACGGACGCCGGATCACCCTGGCGAGGCACCCGGCCCGCTCCCGCGGAGCCTCCCGTCCAGGGAGGCCCGCTGGCGCTCGCGGTCCGGATCGGGCCGCGGATTCATGCACCGGAGCTGGAAGCCATCGCAGGGTCGTTACTTCGTGGTCATGCCACCCTTACGGCCCTAGGTCGGCCCGGGTTTCCGGACGGGTGCGGAAAGACCGAAGGGGAGCCGCGAAATACGCGGCTCCCCCAGGTCACACACGAGTCAGCGGGGACCTTAGTGGGCCGCCGCCGTCGAGTCCGTCGCCATCGTCGACGTCGAGTCCATTCCCATAGCCGCGCTATCCGGCATGGCGAGGGTCTCGGTAGCCGCCGGAGCGGGCGCCGCCTCTTCAGCCTTCTTGCCACAACCCGTCGCGACGAACGCGAGGGTCAGCGCCAGCAGCGCCAGAGCAAAGAGCTTACGCATCGTGTGCACGTTCACCTCCTTCCACGGTGCCGTTCCCGGGCATCTGCCGGGTTCGGCCGTGTTTTTTTACGCGTGAATTTGGACTTCAGGACCGGGGCTCAGTAAAGAACACCACTGAGACAATAGCGGTGTGGGTCGGCAGCGTCCGTGCCCGTAGGTGGTTGCGGGCGATGCCATGGGAGGACGCGCACCCGGTGCGGCCGCCCCCCGACCAAAGCGACACGCAGGCTAGGGTCGAAGCCCCCGCTTGTCAAATGATCCGCGGGTTCCGGGATGCTGCGCTCGGCTCGCGGCAAGATATTGCTGCCCAACACCTTAGCTTGCATGACTCCGGCGGTCATCGCGCGTGCGGAGCCTGCCCTGCCCGCATCAGTCGCTTCGCAGGGCTCTCGGGCAGCGGCTGCAGGTCGGCCGGAGGGTTGTGCAGCACGTGCGAACGATAGTTGGCGAACGTGAACGTGGGGCTGGTCTCGCTCGTGTGGCAGCTGCGGCAGACGGACTCGGCGATCCGGCTGCCGTCTTCCATCCAGCGGCGGTGATCGGTCCCCATGCCGTGGCAGGCCTCGCACTGGACGTCACCGGAACGCTCAGAATCGGCCGCGGTCCGGAACCCGCCCGGTTGGCCGAGCCCGGTGACGTGGCAGGGCACGCAGCGAGGCGTGGACTCCTTGCGCTGTTCCACGAGCGTCTGCCATGCCCCGCCATGGGCGCTGGTGCGCCACTGCGCGTATTGGCTCGGGTGGCACTGCACGCACGCGGACTGGCCGACGTAGTGCGGTGTCGCGTCGTCCAACGCGGCCTTTCCCAGCGAGATCTGTTGGGCGCGCAGCGTGGCATTGAGCGAGTCCTCGAACGCTTTCACGCGCCTGGCCATGTCGGGCTCGGTGCGCACCGATGGGCCCAACTCGATCATGCGTGCGTCCAGGCCGAGCCGCGCGCCCGTGGCGCCCAAGTGCGCCTCGGCCACCCCGACGGACCAGCCCTGCGCCCCCCCGTGCAACACGCGGGCCGCACCCACGTCGAGCGCTCGCTCGACCAGCGGCACGCCACCGCCTGCCACCACCAGGTCGAGGCCGGGTAGCTGCACGGCGAGGCTGTCACTCATCGCACGTCCCAGTTGCGACAGCACCACCACCAGCTGCGCGCCCTGACCGCGCAGCTCCTCCACCGCTCGGCGTGCGGCCGGCAGCGCCGGCTCGACTCGCAGCGAGTCGCGCGCCGGGCCCAGGTCGGCGTCCTCCTTGAGCAGACCGAACACGCCCACGCGCACACCCTCGACCAGGAATAGTCGCGTGGACTCGAACGCGGGCTGGCCGCCCTCGGCGCGCACCAGGTTCGCGCACAGCAATGGCAGGCCGGCCGCGCGGGCATGCTCGCGCGCGAACGCATAGCCGAACCGCAGCTCGCTCGCGCCCACACCAGCGGCATGTGTGCCCATGCGGGCCATCTCGGCCAGCATGAAGGGCGCCGCGTCGCGCTCGGCGTCGGTGGGCGGGAAGAACCCGCCGGCGTCCAGCACGAGCACGTCGCCACGACTGGCGCGCACGCTGTCGAGGAACGCCGCGCGGCGCGCGAGCCCGCCCTTGGGGGTGTGGCAACCGCACGGGCTGGTCTTCGCCATCACGTCGGTGGTGGTGAGGATGACCAGCTTGCGCCCCCCGGGGGCGCATCCCGACAGAGCCAGCGTCAACGAGAAGAGCGAGAAGAACGCGAGCAGCGCCGTCAGCGGCGCGACCCGGCCAGGCCGGGTCGCTGGATCCGTCCTACAGCGCACCCAGCGCCTGCTCCAGGTCGGCGCGCAAGTCGGCAATGTCCTCGATGCCCACCGACAGTCGCAACAGCCCGTCGGCGAATCCCATGGCGAGCCGGTGATCGCGTGGCACCGAGGCGTGCGTCATGGACGCGGGGTGGCAGACCAGGCTCTCCACACCTCCCAGGCTCTCGGCGCGCGTGAACAGGTGGAAGCGGTCGAACACGACGCGGCCGGCCTCGAGTGAGCCGTCGCCCGGCTCGAACGAGATCATGCCGCCGAAGCCGCTCGCCTGGCGTTTGGCCAGCTCGTGCTGCGGGTGGTCGGGGAGGCCCGGGTAGAACACCTTCGAGACTCGCGGGTGCTTCGCCAGCACAGCGGCCAGCTCGCGCGCGTTGCGGTCGTGGCGCTCCATGCGCACGGCCAGCGTCTTCGCACCGCGCAGCGCCAGGAAGCAGTCCATGGGGCCCGGCACCGCGCCCGAGGCGTTCTGTAGGAAGCGCAGCTGCTCGTGCAGGCCGTCGTCGTTCACGAGCAGCGCTCCGCCCACCATGTCGCTGTGGCCGTTCAGGTACTTGGTCACCGAGTGGAACGCCACGTCGGCACCAAGCGAGAGCGGCCGCTGGAAGTACGGCGTCATGAACGTGTTGTCCACGACCACCTTGATGCCTCGCGGCTTCGCCACCGCCACCACTTCCGCAATGTCGGTGAGCTGCATGAGCGGGTTGGTGGGAGTCTCGACGAACACCATGCGCGTGGCCGGTGTGAACGCCGCGGCGATCGCCGACACACTGCTGGCATCCACGAACGTGAACTCCAGCCCGTGCCGCCGCCAGACCTTGTCGAACAGCCGGTAGGTGCCGCCGTACGTGTTCTGGCCGCACACGACATGATCACCCGCCGACAGCGTCTGCATGAGCGTGTTCGTGGCCGCGAGCCCCGAGCCGTACGACAACCCGTGCTTCGCACCCTCGAGTGCGGCCAGATTGCGTTCGAGCGCGGCACGCGTGGCGTTGTGAGTCCGCGCGTACTCGAAGCCCTTGTGCTTGCCGAGGGCCTCCTGCGCGTACGTGCTGGTCTGGTAGATCGGCGTCATCACCGCGCCGGTCGTGGGGTCGGGCGACTGCCCGCCGTGGATGGCGATGGTACTGAGGCCGGCCTTGGGGTCGAGCGCGCTCATAGATCACTCCCGGCGATGAACTGCAACATGTCGAAGCGCGTGATGATGCCCGTCACGCCACCGTCGCCCTGCACCAGCACCGCAGAGCTGCGCGAGGCGAGCAGGCGTGTGACCACGTCCGCCGGCTCGTCGGCTCCCACGATCGGCAGCGGAGCTCCCATGATGGCATCCACCGGGCGCTCCAGCGACGTGGGGTCGGCCAGCGCGGACTTGAGCGCATCGCCCTCTTCCAGCGTGCCCACCACCTCGCGGCCGCGGAACACCGGTAGCTGCGAAACCTCGTGCTGCTGGATCAGCGCGAGTGCTCGCTTCAGCGGCTCGCCGGATTCCAGCTTGAACAGCGTGCGCAGGCGTGGGGTCTTGCCTGCGGAGATGTTGCCCACGCGAACCGACGCGGGGTCCAGCAGCTTGTTGTCGCGCATCCATTCGTCGTTGTGCACCTTGGTGAGGTAGCGCTCGCCCGTGTCGGGCAGCAGTACGACGACCAGGTCGTTCGGCCCGCAGCCCTTCGCCACCTCGAGTGCGACCCACGCGGCCATGCCGGCTGAGCCGCCCACGAAGATGGCGTCTTCGCGCGCCAGGGATCGCGCCATGTTCAGCCCGTCGTGGTCGTTGCAGCTCAGGATCCTGTCCACCACCGAGAAGTCCGTGGCCGTGGGGATGAAGTCCTCGCCCACACCCTCGATCTTGTAGGTGTGGGCCTCGCCCATCTCGCCCGTCTCCTTGTAGTGCTTGAGGATCGAGCCCACGGGGTCGGCGCCGATGATCTGGATCTTCTCGTTCATCTTCTTCAGGTAGCGCCCGGCGCCCGAGATGGTGCCGCCCGTGCCCATGCCGCAGACGAAGTGCGTGATGCGGCCCTTGGTCTGTTCCCACAGCTCCGGCCCCGTGCTGCGGTAGTGCGCTTCGGGGTTCGCGGGGTTGTGATACTGGTTCATGAGCACCGCGCCGGGCCGCTCGGTGGAGATGCGCTTGGCCACGCTGTAGTAGCTCTCGGGGTGCTCGGGCGCGACGGCCGTGGGGCTCAGGAACACCTCGGCGCCGAACGCCTTCAACAGGTTCACCTTCTCGCTTGAGACCTTGTCGGGCATGCAGAACGCAGCGCGGTAGCCCTTGACCGCCGCGACCATCGCGAGCCCCAGGCCGGTGTTGCCCGACGTGCACTCCACGATGGTGCCGCCGGGCTTCAAGCGCCCGTCCTTCTCGGCCGCCTCGACCATGGCGAGTCCGATGCGGTCCTTCACACTGCCGCCGGGGTTGAAGAACTCGAGTTTGGCCAGCACCGGGCACGGCAGGTCCCGCGCGACCTTGCGCAGGCGGACCAGCGGCGTGTGACCGACGGTGTCGAGGATGGATTCGAAGTAGTGGACGCCCTCGAGGACGTTGCTCACGGGGTCGCTCCTGGTGCCGGGGAGAGCTGCGCGATAGCGAGGCCGGCGCGCCCCGGGGGAACCACGTCGGGGGCCGCATGCTCTGGGCCGCGACGAAGGTAGGTGCGCGGCGGAAGCAGCGTCAAGCGCGCGCTGCCGCATAGACACTATGCGTGCCATGCGATCAAGCGTCACGCCGCAGACTCGGCGGCGCCGGAAATCACGAACCCCCGCGCCGGTTCGGCGCGGGGGTTCGTGTCACGACGATGAGCGCCTGCCTCAGTGCGCCGCGCCGGCCTTCATCTTCTCTTTGGCAGGATTCGGCGGCAGCTTTGGCAGGACGGCCGGGACCTTGTGCACGATGTGCGGCTGGAACAGAGCGAAGTCGAACGCCGGGCTCGTCGAGACGGTGTGGCACGTGCGGCAGGTGGCCTCGGTGACCTTCTGCGCCTGTGTCGGCATGGCCTCGTGCATCGTGCCCATGCCGTGGCAGTTCTCGCACTGCACGTCGCCCAGCTTGGCTGCGTCGTCGGCGGTCTTGAACCCGCCCGGCTGCTGGTAGCCCACCACATGGCAGGGCACGCAGTCCGGCGTGGACTCCTTCTTCACCGTGACCAGTGTTTCCCACGCCAGGGCGTGGCCGGTCGTCTTCCACTGCTCGAACTCGGGCTGGTGGCAGCGCTGGCAGACCTCGGTGCCGACATAGTGGTCCACCGACGGCTTCTGGCCCTGCCCTTCGCCACCCGTCTGGATGGCCGCCTTGGCCGCGCGCTCCTTCTCGAGCTTGCGCATCTTGTCGTTGAACGCGTCGTTGAACGACTTGACCATGATCAGAACCTCGGGCTTCTCGACCACGTCGGGGCCCAGCACGAACACATCGTTCTCGCCGGTCTGCATCTTCCTGGAGGCATCGAGCGAGACGATGGTGCGGCCGATGTTCTGGCCCTTCTCACCTCCGTAGCACGCGACCGTGTTCTTGATCATGCGGCCCTTCTGCAGCAAGGGCACATTGCGGCCGGCGATCACCACGTCGATGCCGTCAACAGATGTGACGAGGTCCTCACTCTCGACCTTGCCGAGCTGTGAGAGCAGCACGACCACGGTCGCGCCCTTCTTGCGCATCTCGGCCACGACGCGCGTGGCCGCCTTGGCGGGTTCCTCGAGTGTGAGCGAGTCGCGCGATGGGCCCAGGTCCACCTTGTCGCTGGTGAGCGCAAACACGCCCACATTGAGCGCACCCCGCTTCACGATGAGGTACTGGGGCAGCAACGTCTTCTTGGTGCCCTTGTCCCAGACGTTGGCACACGTCATCGGCAGCTTGGTGCGCTTGAGCTGTGCCAGCAGCCACGAACGGCCGTACTTGAGTTCCTTCTCGCTCATGCCGACGGCGTCGGTGCCCAACAGAACCATGCCATCCATCAGGAACCAGGCCTTGTCCCGGTAGAGGCTGTCGGCCGCTTCGGGGAAGAAGCCGCCGTTGTCCACGACCAGGACCTGTCCGTACTGCGCCCGGATGCTGTCGCCGAAACTCGCCCGCCGGGCGAGACCCCCTTTGGGGGTGTGTCAACCACAGGGCTCGTTCTCGCCCTTCACGTCGGTGGTGGACAGGATGATCAGCTTGCCGGGCTCGAGCACCTTGCTGGGCTTCGAGGCGCCGAGCAGGGCCACGGCAATCGCCAGGGCCACGGCGGCGGCCGCGATTCGCGAGAGGAGCGACTTCATGTGGGCGTGAACCCTCCTGAGGAGGAACGCATCCGGGCCCGGGAATGGGGCCGGACGCCTATCGAGACCAAGGAGTCTAGCAGCAGGACCCCACCGGTCAAGGTCAGGTCCTCGTAGAACTTGTGGGTGGAGCCGGGGTCAGCGCTGGGTTGAATGTGAGCTGCCGCGCCACCTCGCGGGTTCGACCCACGGGGTACCGCGCCCAGCCCAGCGTCATGGCGCCTGAGAGTTTGCCGTGCCGGGTGGCACAGCGTTCTTGACGTACTTGTCGAGCCACTCGGTGGCCCGTGCCCAGTAGTCCAGCACCGTCTCGCGGGACGCCGGACCGTGGTCCTCGTAGGGGTATTCGACCAGTTGGACCGTCTTCCCCAGCCCATTCAGCGCTTCGTAGAGCCGCTGGCTCTGCATGGGATGCGTGCCGACATTGGTGTCATCGAGGTTGTGCAGCAGCAACAGTGGCGCCTGGATCTGGTTGGCGTACAGATATGGCGACATGCCGAGGTAGGTGTCGCGCGCCTCCCACAGGTTGCGCGTCTCGGCCTGGAACGTGAACGGCGTGAGTGTGCGGTTGTAAGCCCCGTCGCTCGCCACGCCGGCGCGGAACAGCGTCGTATGTGCCAGGCAGTTCACGGTCGAGAACGCACCGTAGGAGTGCCCGCCCACGCCGATCCGGTTGCGGTCGGTGAACCCGCGGCGCACGCACTCGTCCACGGCCGCCTGTGCCGAGCGGCGCAGTTCGTTCACGTACTGGTCGTTGGTGCCGACGATGGCCAGGTCGGGCTTGACGACCGCATAGCCCTGCGTGGCCAGCACCTCGGGGTTCAACGCACTCTGCGACGGGAATCGGTTCGGCGAGTTGCGGTTCTCCGACGCTGCCGCGGCTGAGCGGTAGTCGTTGGGGTAGATCCAGAACACCGTTGGCAGCGGCGGCGAGCCCGGCTTCCAGTCGGCGGGCAGCACCACCTCGGCGTTCAGCCTGACGCCATCCTCGCGCTCGAAGGTGAACGGCATTCGCTGCGCCTTGGACAGCGCTTCCGCGGGGTTGGTGAACGCGCTCACCGCCGCGCCTTTGGCCTGGCCCGCACGGCGCAGGAACCAGTTGGGTGGATCGCTGGCGGTCTGACGGAGCGTGAGGAACCGCTTGGCGTCGGCCGAAAGCAGCGTGACGGGCGACTCGAGCACCGTCGCCTCGCTCTCGAACACGCGCGTGGTCTTCGCACCGTCGAACGGGCAGCGGTCGAGGAACGGCCGCTGGCCCGAGGAGCTGAAGCCGTCGCCGTAGCGATAGAAGCTCTTGCCATCGGACGTCGTCCACAACACGTCCGAGTGCGCGCCCGGCTTGAACGCGATCCGCCCCGGGGCGTCGTAGACACCCTCGGTGGAGCGCAGCACCAGCGTGCGGCGCTTGGCGGGGTCCTTCACGTCGAGCCACCACTGCTTCTCGAGCCGGCGCGGCTCGTAATCCTCGAACACCACCAGCTTCGCGCCACCGGAGGTGAATGCGAGCCCCTGCACCGGGTAGACCGAACGCGCGACCTCGCTGGGCGCACCCGTGAAAGGAGCGTCGAGCTTGAGGATGCGGTCCACCCCCGGCGGCGGCAGTGCGGTGTCGCGCACCGCGGCCTGCGCCGAGGCGCTGGACTTGTCCTCCCACGACGTGAACCACAGCGCGCGGCCGTCCGGCGCCCACGTGTACTCGCGCGGGCCCAGAGGCGACACGCTCGCCACGGCGCTGCGATCGTTGAGCGGCACGTCGCCGATGGCGATGGGCTCGCCGCCGGTCGTGGGCCACAACTCGACCTTGCGCGGAAAGAGATACGCCGGGAACCCGGTCGGCACCGGCGTGGTGAATCGCTGCACGAGCAGGAACTTCTCGTCCGGCGACACCTCACACGCCGCGAGTGGCGTCGGCGCCCCGATCCAGCGAGCCGCACCGCCGTCGGCCGGCAGCCATGCGAGTTGTGCGGTGACCGTGTAGCTGAACTGCGTCTGGTCTTCGCTCGTGTGCAGCACGTCGCGCGCCGTGCGCTGGGGCGTGGCACGGCCGCTGGAGCGACGCACCGCGGGACCCTCGGGCACGCGAGAGGCGGCCGCAGGAGCGGGTCCGCCCTCGGCAACCAACGAGGCGTAGAGCCCGGTGTCGTCATTGGACCAGTCGAGCAC
>CAZADU010000848.1:0-1828 GCA_964483945.1 uncultured bacterium | reverse complement strand
CGGACAGCGTCGAGGTGAAGCTCGATATCAGCACACCCGTGGCCGTGTACGCGCCGACGGGCACTCCGCTCTGCGGAGCGCTGACGCGGGTCACTATGCCGCTGATGGACGAACCCGGCGTTAAGTCGAAGTTGAAGTTCGCGTGCGTCCCGCCTGAGAACACCGTGATGGGGGTGCCCGAAAGGATGTTGCACGACCCGACGCACGGAGTGTTGTTATAGACCTCGTCGATGAAATTCTGCGGGCCGACCGCCGTCGCGAGGCGATACGCGCCCGCGGGCAGTTTGGTAAACGAGTACTGGCCGGAGACATTCGTGGTCGTCGAGGTGAGCTGCGCGTCGGTGTTGCTGTAGAGCGACACGCTGACGTTCGGCAGCGGGCCTCCCGCGCCGGTCACCGTGCCGCTGAGCGTGCCGCCCGGCGACAAATCGAAGTCCCGGCCGCTCATCGTCTGGCCCAGGAAGATCACCGTCGGCGTGCCGACCCCGATCGGGCACCCGCCAATGCACGCGATGTCCTGCCAGAGCTCTTCGACGAAGTTCTGCGTGGCGCGCGGCGCCGCCGACACGTAGTAGGTACCCGAGGGCAGTGCGGACACGGTGTAGCCGCCGAGCGGATCCGTGGCGGCCGTTCCCCACTGCACGCCCGTCGCGTCGCGCACCGTGACCCTCGCGTTGAGGAGCACCGACCCGCCGCCGGACACGGTGCCGGAGATGGCGCCCGTCTGCCCTTCAAGACCAATGACCAAACCACTGGCGGAGTAGGCGGACTCGTACGCAGTGCCATTTCCGTTGATGGTGGTAAAGGCGCCGGTCCTGGTCGAGTACCCGACGACGTTGAACTGCTGGCCGGTGCCGGGTGTGAAGCTGTTGATGCGCTGGATGTCGAGCGTGCCGCCAAGCGTGGCCTGTTGCGCGGCGATGCGATCGTATTGGCCGGCCGATGCGCCGCCGAGGCGGACCGTGATGGTGCCGGTGTTAGTGAAGGCGATCGGCGAGCCGATGGTCAGTGTGGCCGTCGCGCCGGTCCAGCGCAGGGTGCCAGCATTGGTGACGGTCTGCGGGCCGGCGGTCGTCCCCAGAAACCCGATGCCGAAATCGCCCCCGACATTCCACGTGGCGCCGGCGTCGTTGATCACCGCGGCCGTGCCGTTGAGGTAGAACGTGTGCCCCACCCACGTCACGGTCCCGCGATTGCGTAACACGCCGCCGTCCAGGATGAAGTAGCTGCCGCCGCTCACCTGGCCCAAGGTCAGCGTCTGGCCCGCCGCCACCTCCAGCCCCGCCGGCAAGGACACCGTGCCCCATTGCCACGTATTCCCCGTCGCGCCGAGCGTCACGCGCCCCGCGCCCGCGAGGGTGGCCCCCTCGATGTGCAGCGTCTGCGGCAGGGTTAAATCCGGGGCGATGGTGATCGTGCCCGACAACCCGTGGAGGGTCCCCGCCCCGGTGAAGGTCGCGCCCGCCTGGACTTGCACCGTGCCGGCCAGATTCAAGGTCGCGCCCGCCGGGACGTGCTGCTGGCCGCTGGTGGTCAGACCGGAGAACCACGCCGTCGCGCCCGCGGCCACCTGCACCACGCCGCTGTTGGTCGCCGCGTCGATGCTCAGCGTGCCGGTCTGGACCTCGAGCGTCCCCGTGTTGGCGAAGGTGATCGGGGCTTGAACGTTCGCGGTGCCCGTGCCGGCGGTCTTGCGCAGCAGTCCGGCATTGGTGACGGTCTGCGCGCCGGCGGTCGTCCCCAGAAACCCGATGCCGAAATCGCCCCCGACATTCCACGTGGCGCCGGCGTCGTTGATCACCGCGGCCGTGCCGTTGAGATAGAACAC
>CAZADU010000847.1:0-2905 GCA_964483945.1 uncultured bacterium | reverse complement strand
GGCCGTGACACGGATGTAGAACGCCAGCGGCCACAGCCGCGAGGTCACGGTGATGTCGAACCCGGCGACGCCCGTCCCGGCGGGCATGAGCGTGAGCAGGCTATGCAGCGCTCGCGAGCCGGGCAGCAGCGGCGAGGCGATGGCGCGGAGCCGGCGCTCGAGCGTGAACGACAAACCGGTACCCATCACCTTTTCGGCGTCGTTGATCTCGACGATGTAGAACGCGGCGCGCGGATCCTCGGTGAACTGTACGTTCAACACCGAGTCGTTCGCGGCGCCCTTCGGCGCGGGCAGGAAGTCGAGGTTGTCCAGGATGGCGCCCTTGACGCGGACCTCGTTGGTCACTGGCGACGTGGCGGTGACCACGCCGCTCATGGCGCCGCGGCTCAAGTACTTCGGGTCGGTGCCGGGCGCGGGGTCCTCGAACTCGTAGAGGTCGGTGTCCCGGCCGATGATGCGAATGACGGGCGGCAGGAAGTAGTCGAACATCGCCAGCAGGTTGCCGTCGGAGCCGATGCGGAACACCTCAAGCTGGTTCGACGCCGAGACGTCGAGCGTGGCCGAGCGGATGCCGTCGGAGCTCGACCAGTAGTCCTGGCCTTGTTGGAACACGTAGTCGTCACTCGGGGTCTCGGACGTGGCCGGGTCGGCGACGGTGAACCACGCCGAGCCCTGCTCCGGCCAGCCGACCATGAGCATCGTGCCGTCCGCCTGCCCCTCGGGGACCGTGCGGCTGTTGGGTGCGGTGGCTTTCTTGGAGCAGCCCGCAAGCGCCGCGACTGCCAAGAGACAGCACAAACCGGTGCGAACGAGCGCCGGAACAGGCGAGCGCATCGTCATCCTCCTTGTCGGGTTCACTCGACGCTGACGCCTTTGCGTCGGTCGAGCGCGATCCAGATGTCGAGTGCGATGGCGCTGGCCACGTACACGGAAGAGTACGTGCCGAACACCACGCCGACGAGCATGGCGAACGAGAAGTCCCGCAGCACCTCACCGCCCCACACGAACAGGGCCAGAGAGGCGAGGAACACGGTGAACGACGTGATCACCGTGCGGGACAGGGTCTCGTTCACCGCCAGGTCCATGACGCGAGAGTGCTTTTCCTTGCGCAGGGCCTTCGAACGCTCCCGGATGCGATCGAACACCACGATGGTGTCATTGATGGAGAACCCGGCGATCGTGAGCAATGCCGCGACCACCGTGAGCGAGAGCTCCCGGTTGGTGAGCAACATCGCGCCGACCGTGATGAACACGTCGTGGAACAGTGCGACCACGCCACCGAGTGCGAACTTGAATTCATAGCGGATGCCGACGTACAGCAGGATCGCACCCAGGCTGGCGAGGATCGCCCACACCGCCTTGTCCCTCAAATCGCGGCCGACCTTGGGCCCCACGGTCTCGTTGCGCCGCAGCTCCATGGTGATGCCCTTCAAGTGCTTATCCACGGCGGCCTGCACGATCTGGACGGGGTCGCGATCGGTGCGGAACCGGAGGATGTACTCGTTCAGGTTCCCGCCGGTCATCTGCTGCAGCTCGGCGTGGATGCCCTCGGCCTCGAGCGCGGCGCGCAGGTGGTCGGGCGGCACAACCTCGCTGGTACGGATCTGAATCAGTGTGCCGCCCGTGAAATCCACGCCATAGCGCGGACCTTTCGTGAACAGCCACACGGCGGTCATGAGCACGAGCAGCCCGGAGAACAGGTAGGCATAGCGCCGGAACTTCATGAACGGGATGTCGGTCCCGATCAACAACTGGAACATGGGATCGTCCTCGCTCTCAGATGCTCAGGCGTTCGACCTTGCCACGGCCGAGCCAGAAGTCATAGACCATGCGCGTGAACACCACGGCGGTGAACAGGTTCGCGATCAAGCCGATGCTGAGCGTGACGGCGAAGCCCTTGATCGGCCCGGTCCCGAACTGAAACAGGAACAGCGCCGAGATCAGCGTGGTGGAGTGCGCGTCGAAGATGGTGCGGAACGCACGGTCGTAGCCGTTCCGGACGGATTCGTGGATGCTCTTGCCGGTGCGCAGCTCCTCACGGATGCGCTCGAAGATCAGCACGTTCGTGTCCACGGCCATGCCCACGGTGAGCACGATGCCGGCGATGCCGGGCAGCGTGAGCGTGGCATGGAAGTACGCCATCGCGGCGATCAGGTAGAGGAGGTTGAGCGCCAGTGCGGCGATCGCGATGAGGCCCGACAACTGGTAGTAGATGGCCATGAACGCCACCACCATCAGCGTGCCGATCAGGCCGGCCGTGAGGCCCTCCTTGATCGAGTCCGAGCCGAGCGACGGTCCGACCGTGCGCTCCTCGATCGGAATGACCGGCGCGGGCAGCGCACCGGCGCGAAGCACGATCGCGAGGTCCTTGGCCACGTTCGCGTCGATGCTTCCGCCAGAGATGATCGCCTGTCCGTTCGGAATCCGGTCCTGGATATTCGGGGCGGACTGCACGACGTCATCCAGGACGATTGCGAGCTGACGGTCCACGTTGCCGCCGGTGACGCGGGCGAAGTCCGAGCGACCCTTCGGGGTCATGATCATGTTCACGCCCCAAGCGCCGGGATTCTGGTCGTTCAAGCCGATCTTGGCATCCGCGCTCGCAATCGATCCTCCGGACATCTCTGCTGTCCTCTTGAGGACATAGAGGACCTCGCCGGTCATTCGATCGAGAGTCTCGTTCTTCTCCCCCCACATCAGTTGGGTGTCGGATGGAATCAAGGAGTCGAGGCCGGGCGTCGCCAGAAGCCTGCGAGCGGCTTCGGAGCCCTCGGGGAGAAAGAATGCGCCGCCATGCACCTCTCGGGTCATGAGGCCGGTGAGCGGCGTGCCCGCGAGTGCGGTGTCGGCGCCGGAGTGGATGCCGCGCGAAGCCAGCCAGCTGTCGAGGCGCTGGTAGAGCAGC
>CAZADU010000846.1:0-5914 GCA_964483945.1 uncultured bacterium | reverse complement strand
GCCCGGGTGAGGTGCAGCGCATCTACCTCGACGCCTCACGCGCCAAGCGGGTACTGGGCTGGGCGCCCAAGGTGGCGTTCACCGAGGGGCTCCAGCGCACGGTGGAGTGGACGCGCCACAACCCGCTGCCCACGAAGCACTGACGAGCCGCGCTTCCGGCGCTTTCGCATGCGAACGGCCACCTGCGAGGGTGGCCGCCGGGCTACGGTGTGGGAGTGCGCGACTCCTCGCGCGCCGGCGGAGCCTCCGCCGCTACCGCGCCCAGCTCGCGCGCGGGTCGGGGATGGGCGTGAGGGCCGCCTCGATCGAAGCGCGCTGCGGTTCGAACCACGGCGGCAGCACGATCGCGCGCCCCAGTTCCTCGTCGGGGCCGAAGCCCGGCCCGTCGTCGGCGATCTCGTAGAGCACGCCGCCGGGTTCGCGGAAGTAGATGGAGCGGAAAAAGTGGCGGTCCACGACCGGCGTGGAGTGCACACCGTGCTCCGCGAGCCGTTCGAGCCAGAGCGGGTGGTCGGCGATCGTCGAGCCCCACGCCACGTGGTGCACGGTGCCCGCGCCCGACAGGCCGCGCGGCTCGGGGGGAGTGTCGAACGAGATGGTGCCGCCGCGGCGATCGCCGCGCAGCTCCCACGTACCCTCGCCGGCCGGCGTGCCGCCGAGCACCTGCGTGATTACCCGGCCGCTCGCCGCCATGCGGCCGCCGTAGACGCGCACACCATGGAAGCCCTGCAGCGCCATCTCGCGCGGGATCTCGGGATGGTCCGCCACGCGCGGTTCGTCCGGCACGCTCGCCACGACCAGCTCGTGCTCGAGCCCCTCGGGATCGGCGAACCTCAGCGACATGCCCTCGCGCACGGATGCCACGTCGTGCGCCGCCAGGCGGTCGCGCCAGAACGCGAGTGCGGGCTCGCCCGTCACACGCCACAGCACGCGATGCACCATGCCGGCGCCGGCACGGCCGCGCGGCGCGCCACGGTACTCGAAGAATGTGATGTCCGCGCCCGGCCGGCCGTGCTCGTCGGAATAGAACACGTGGTAGACGCTCGGGTCGTCCTGATTCACCGACTTGCCCACGAGGCGCAGTCCCAGCACGCCGGTGTAGAAGTGCACGTTCTGGAGCACATCGCCGGTGATGGCGGTGACGTGATGCACACCTTCGATTCGCATGCTGCCTCCGGGTGAGGGACGCGTGATGGGACGCGCTTCGCGGCCGAGAGGTGCGTCAGGAGGCGGTCAGGTGATGGGCTGCGGGGCACGAGGGCCCCCGCCACGCAAGGCGAGGGAGCCCGTGACGGCGCGCCCTACCAGATACGGGCGCGTTGCTCGGAGGCCCGCACCATGCCGTCGCCGTCCTTGCAGCCCCACGCCTCGTGGAATTCCCGCAGGTTCGACAGCGGGCCGTTCACGCGCCAGCGCGGCGGTGAGTGCGAGTCGGTGAGCACGCGCGTGCGCAGGCCCTCGGGGCGGTCCATGGTGCGCCACACGCGTGCGTACGCCAGGAAGAAGCGCTGCTCCGGCGTGAACCCGCCGATGTTCGTGCGCGGCTTGCCCGCGATGGCCTTCTGCATGGCCGCAAACGCCACCGCCACACCGCCCAGGTCGGCGATGTTCTCGCCGAGCGTGAGCTTTCCGTTCACGTGCAGCGAGTCATTCACCGTATAGCCGTCGAACTGCTCGACCACGCGCTGGGCCTGCTTCTTGTAGGCATCCGCGTCGCCCGCCGTCCACCAATCTCGCATGTTGCCCTCGCCGTCGAACTGCCGGCCACGGTCGTCGAAGCCGTGCGACATCTCGTGACCGATCACCGCGCCGATAGCGCCGTAATTCACCGGGTCGTCGGCGTCGGCGTCGAAGAACGGCGGCTGCAGGATGCCGGCCGGGAAGTTGATGCTGTTGAGCGACGGTTGGTAGAACGCGTTCACCGTGGGTGGAGTCATACGCCACTCGCCGCGCTCCACCGGCTTGCCGATGCGGTCCATGCTGCGCGCCGACTCGGCTTGGCGCGCGGCGAGCCGGTTCGTGAACACCGGGCCGCGCTTGATCTCGACCTTGGAGTAGTCGCGCCACTTGTCGGGGTAGCCGATCTTCTCGTCAAACGCGGCGAGCTTCGCGGCCGCGGCCGTGCGCGTCTCCTCGCTCATCCACTCCAGCGTCGAGATGCGCTCGCCGAGCGCGGCCTCGAGGTTGTGCACCAGCGCCAGCGCTCGCTCGCGCGCCTGGGGCGGGAATGCTTCGGCCACGTAAGCCCTGCCGAGCATGTCCCCGAGATCGCGGTCCACGGCCGAGAGGCAGCGCTTCCAGCGCGGCTGCTGCTCCTGGGTACCCGACATCTGCTGCTCCATGCGGAACGACTCGTCCGTGAATGCCTTCGTCAGCGTGGGTGCGGCGTCCGACAGCACGGACCAGCGCAGGTACGCCTTCCAAGTGTCGAGCGGCGTGTCGATGATGAGCTGGTTCAAGGCGCGGAAGAACTCGGGCTGCATGACGTTCACCACGTCGGGATGTTTGAGGCGGCCATCGAGGTAGGGCTTCCACGCGAAGTTGGGGGTGAGCAGCTGCAGCGACTCCGCCGGCATGACGTGATACGTGGCCTTGGGGTCGCGGCGCTGGACGTTGGTCATGCTGGCCCGAGCGAGCGCGGTCTCGAGTGACAGGACGGCGTTCGCCTGGCTGCGGGCCGCCACCTCCTCCTCGCCGGACAGCACGAACATGCGGCCCATGTGCGCCACGTACTCGGCGCGTTGCGCGACCGAAGCGCTGTCCGTCTTGAGGTAGTAGTCCCGGTCCGGCAGGCCCAGTCCGCCTTGCGAAGCGTGCGCGATCACGCGCGAGCTGTTCTTGGCGTCCTGGTTCCCGAACCAGCCGAACGCCGTGCCGATGCCGTGCGAATGGAACCACGCCACCTGGCGGGGGAGGTCGGCGGTGGACTTCATGCCATTCACCGCCGTCAGCAGGGGCTTCACCGGCTCGAGGCCCGCCTTCTCGGCCGCAGCCGAGTCCATGCAGCTCGACCAATAGTCGCCGAGCTTCGCCTCGTCGCTGCCTCGCTTGGCCTTCTTCGCGGCCGCCTTCGTGACGATGCCGAGCAGGATCTGTTGGTTGCGGTCGGCCACCTCGGTGAATGCGCCGTAGCGCGAGTAGGACGCCGGCATGACGAACGTGGCGCGCCACCGGCCGTTGGCGAACTGGTCGAAGTCGCGGCAGGGCGCGCACGCGGTGTCGCGGCCGGAGGCGTCGGCCAGAGGGTCGGCGTGGACGGCGGGCACAAGTAGCAGCCCCGCCAGCAGGACGGCGAAGCAGGAGGGACGGGACACGGTGGATCCTTTCCGGTGGGGAAGCCAGCGCCAGAGGAATCGAGCCGGGCAAGGGTCCGTGCGCTCGCCCGGCTCGTCAAGCCGTGGCCGGCGGCCGGCGGACGGCGGCGCACCGGCGCCGCACCGGCGCCGATGGCCTGGTCCTTCAGGAGTACCTCTCGAGACGCCGTTCATCCTTGCGTCGGGCCGGCAAGACGAGCACTCTCGCGATGCGCGCGGTGCCCGCACGAGGCGCCGCACCCCCGGCGTCCATCCGGTGAGTCCCCCAGCCCCAGGCTCGCTGTCCCCGGGGTTCGCATGCGCCGCGACGGGTCTCGTGCCGCGGAGTCACCGTGGCCTCCCATCTCCCCCGGATGCAGGAGACTCGGCGAACTCGCGAACGGTCCGCCACGGCCGGCGGTCCGGGCCGATTCGGTCACGGAGGACCATCACGCCCGATGGGGCAGGAGCCTCCCATGCGATCCTTCGACACGCGCGCGCGCCGCTTCGCGCTCGCCACGCTCACGTCCGCCGTCCTGCTCATGCTGTCCTTCGCCGCGGTCCACGCCGCCGGCATCAAGGCCGAGAGCGGGAGCGCCAGCACCCGTCCGATCTCGGACTTCCTGCAGGCGCAAGGCTCGACGAGCTTCTTCGTCCCGCCGCTGCCTGACTTCATCGGCTGGACGAACAACAACCCGATGACGATGTTCGCCTCGGTGGACTATGCGGGTGTGGTCGCGAACTACCTCGTGACCCACGGCGGGCCGGACATCGGCACCACGGTGGACGGCACGATCTCGGAGCGGGAGCTCCCCGACGGTCGCGCCGATGTCTCGGTCAGGTTGCACCTCCAGAATGCGCTCACCTGGGTGATCGCCCTTCCGGCGACAGACGTCGCCACCGACCCGCTGCTCTACGGCACGCGCGGCACCGACCTGCTGGCGAACCCGGCGCTCACGCCGACTGTGTCGAACTGCGAAATGAAGGTGGAGTTCACGAACACGGCGGTGGGCGCGCCGCTGCCCGACCTGATTGCGTTCATCCTCGGCACCGCCGACCCGGCGCAGCAGCTCACGGCGGTGCTCATCAACGCCTCCGGCGCGGGCTCGCTGCATGCGGCCGCGGGCGTTCCGGAAGGCACGCCGGGGCGGTTCAACCTCATCAACAACGGCGTGTTCCACGTGCCGTTCAAGGGCGGAACGGCAGACGGGTTCCCGGCCGAGGTGATCAATCTGCGTGCGGCGGGCCATGCCGTGGTGACGGCCGAAGTACAGGGCTCGAGTGCTGTGGACGCGGCGCCACCGGCGAAGCGATCGAGCTGGGCTCGCATCAAGGCTCTCTATCGCTGATAGGGACCGACCGGCTGTCCACAACGACCGCTCACGACCTGATAGGGATGGCCCGGCGGATTGCGCCGGGGAAGGGACCCTGGCGTCGGCCACGCTCGCGCGAGCGTGGCCGACGCGCGCGGCCGCAAGGCCCGCGCGCTACTGCGTGAGACGGAACGCGAACCTCATGTGGCCACCGCTTCTCTCGGCGTAGGAAGAGCCGTCGTCGCGTTCGCTGCGCGCCCAGCCGAGTGACAGGGAGAAGTCCGCGCCGCTGGCGAGCCACCAGCGTACGGTGCCGGTGAAGTCGTCGGTGACGGTGGGCACGCCCTCGAGCTCGTTCACCGGAGGCACCGGCGTGCCGGGCACGAACGGCTCATTCAGGCTGTTCTCACCCTTCCAGGTGCGCGACGCGAGGCCGCTGATCTGCAACTCCACACGCGGGTCCCACGTCATACGCACGTGCAGGCGGCGCGAGTCTGGGCCGGTGGGGTACCCGATCGGCTTGGACTGGGCGACGTAGTCGCGGCCGTAAAAGGACGTATAGACGTAGCGCGAGATCCACGTGTACTCGGTGTTCCACGTCAGCCGCGTGAATCCACGCGTCCACGCGCCATCCAGCCCGAGCTGCCATGCGTACTTGTTCGGATAGTCCGCGCTCTTCGCGTGCGCATCGTCGAGCAGGAACTCCCCGTAGAGGCGCGTGCCGTCGGCAGGGCGCCACGAGAAATCCACGCTCGCGAGCACGTTGTTGCGGTTCTCGGCCCCGGTCGAGTCGCCGTCCTGCTGCTGCAGCCGTTGTGCCAACGAGTAGGGGATCACGCTCGCGACGTAGACCGCCTGCCAGCCGCTCGACTGATAGCGCGCCGCCTCGGCGATGCCGAACCGGAAGCCGCCGCGGGGCTGCCACTCGAGTCGGTGCGCGGCGAACTGTTCGCCGGTTCCCGGGTCCACGGTGGCATTGAGCGACGAGATATCCGCCCGCAGCGCGCGGAGGCGAGCGTGCAGGTGGAGCGCGGTGAGGGGTGCCGCCGTGCGCGAGACGAGCAGCGAACCCTCCTCGCCCGGGCCCCAGGCGAAGCGCTGCCGGCCGATGGCCACGCTCCACTGCGTACTCGCGCTGTAGGAGATGTACGACTCGTCGGTCTGGAGCGCGGCGTTGCGTCCGGAGATCAGCACATCGGTGTACTGCTCCGCGTTCTCCAGCGAGCCGGCCGCGAGATGCGAATAGAACAGCCAGCGGTCCACCTGGGCCGAGCCCCGCAAGTGAAGTCCGGTGCCGTCCTGCCAGTT
>CAZADU010000845.1:0-1719 GCA_964483945.1 uncultured bacterium | reverse complement strand
CCTGTCGCTGCAACGTGAAAATGTCCGCCTAACTGCAACGTGATTATGTCCTCCCTGCGCCCCTGCCCGAGGGGGTTGGAGTTGGGGGCGTGCGGTGGTCGTTCTGGCCGAGGCCCCGGAGTCGAGTACCTCGGCGATCGTGGCTCTCGCGCGATCCTGGAGAGCCGTTGCGGTGGGTTCTCCCGCGGATTTCACCCCGGGGCCGGTGAGGGTGACTTGTAGCCGCGCCGCCAGGGATGTTCGGCTGCGGGTGTGCGCACGTTGGTGATCTGGCCACGCCGGTTCCTCGGAGCGGCCTTGGCCGGCGGCGCGGCTGGCGGCGGCGGTACCGGGGTGAAGTTCTCGGGGCAACGTTGGCGTGCGTGATGGCCTTCGCGGTTGACGAGCGTGAAGGGTGCGAGCAGCGGGTCCTGCCGGGCGACGATCTCGCCGTGGTGGAGCACGAGCGCCGAGCCATCGATGCACTCGCGCACCTCAACCATGCAACCCTGCCAGGAGCGGCCATGGGCGCGCGCTGGCAACTGGATCCAGCGGCCCGGGATCGAGGCGGTGTTGTCGCGTGCGACCTTGCGCGTGTAGCGGCAAGCCAGCAGGTGTTCGACGTGTCGCGGTGCGGAGCGCCATGCGGAGTCGCCCTCGTGGGCGGCCACGGCGAAGCTCGCGTTGTGCTCCGCGATGAACGTGGGCAGGTAGGCGACGACTTGCTCGCTCGTGGTCAGTCCGAGCAGGCGGATCTCGGAGATGAGCCGGTCCTGTAGGGTCTTCCACATGCGCTCGACGCGCCCCTTGGCCTGCGGGCTGTGCGCCGCGATGAAGGCGATGCCCAGCTCCTCGAGCACCTGCCCGAACGGAGTCGGGTTCTGTCGGCCTGCGAGTTGTTCCTCGACGCTCCAGTGGTCGTCGTTGCGGACCAGCGCGCCGAAGCGATCGCCATAGAGCGCGACCGGCACGCCGTGCAGGTCCAGCACCTGCCCGAGCATGGCCATGTAGCCATGCATGTCCTCCTGCACTCGGACGGCCAGCGCCAGGATCCGGCTGGTGGCGTCATCGATCGCACCCACCAGTGTGAACACCGGGCCACGACCCTCGAGCCAGTCGTGTCGGCTGCCGTCGATCAGCACCAGGGCGCCCACGCGCGCGGACCGTTCGCGACGCTGACGATGCTTCGGCGCCCGGCGCTTGTGCTTGGCCGGCAGCTTCGCCTCCAGCCGCAGCCGCCGCACCAGCTCGCGCGACAGCGGCAGCTTCTCGACCTGGTTCAGCTTCTCCGTCAGATGGCAGTCGTTGAACCCGAGGTACTTGCCTACCATCAGCGCCACGATCTTCTCTCGCTCCGGCGCCGCCAGCCGCCGGGGCGAGGGCTGGCCGCGGTTGCCGTGGACCAGCCCCTGGGCTCCTTCGTCCCGGTAGGCCGCTCGTAGTCGGCGGAACTGGCGCACGCTGATCCCCAGGGCACTGGCCCCCTCCGCGTTCGTGATCTTCCCGTCCCTTGCGGTCCGAACCAGCCCGGCCCGCGGTGCTTCCTTCTGACTCATCGTGAGATGTCCCATGGGGAGGACACTTTCACGTTGCAGTTAGGGCGGACAGAATCATGTCGCAGCGGCAGGTGCGCTGCAAAGGCTTGCTGGTCGCTGCGAACGGCCCTAGTCTTTCGGGCGTCCCAGCACGACCGTGCGGTGACGAGAGCGGCAGGATGCCGCACGGGCTGGCGCCCCCGCG
>CAZADU010000844.1:0-5185 GCA_964483945.1 uncultured bacterium | reverse complement strand
GTAGCACCACATGGCCTGGCTCGGCTGGCCGCCGAGGAGTGCAGGCGTTCCGGACCGGCAGTAGCGACCACAGCGCCGAGATTTACGCACCTCCAGGTCGGGGTTTCGCATCCCCTAAGGAGTAACTGCAGGACCCTGCCGTCAGGCCGGGACGGCCCCGGACCGCTGGAGCGCTCGTCCAGCAGGGTCCGAAAGGCTCGAAAGAGAGCCCAAAGAATACCCATTGACCCGTTCTTCACGGTGGGCGGATACTCCCGGCAGGTCCCAGCAGGTCCCCTCGAAAAAAAGACTCCAGTGCCTCGGCGCCTCCAACCGGGGTGGCGAAACATTTCTTCCACTGAGGGAACCAGTGTCGGAGGGAGCAGTCATCGCATGAGGAACCGCCAGCACAGCAGCCTCCTGACCACTTTGGTCCTCGTAGCGGCCACGAGCTTCGCGCTCGGCTCAGAGGCCCTCGCCAGCAGCAAGTCCAAGTCATCGAACTCGACGAGTTCGTGGCTGGCTGGCAAGGCGTCCAAGCCAGGTGCGACGCCCATGGTGGGAGAGCCGGATGCACCCGGCAATCTCCCACTGCCGCCCAAGATCGGTCCGTACTCGACCGGTGGCTCGTCCTTGGCGGATTGGACGCTGCGGATCCATTGGACATTCAGGTACCTGCTACTGCAAACACCGAAACGCTTCCCCTAGTCGCATCGTTGCGTTAAGGGGCCGCGATTCTCGATGAAGCTCGGGTGCATCGGAAGGAACCGCCGATGTCACCCTCCGGGTTTGTGACGAATTCGAGGGTTCAAACGTGCCGAAAGCGATTCCCCCAGATTCCCATGCTGCCGGCTCCCTGATCCCGGGGATCTCCCAGCACGAGGCGGTCGGCGACCTCCACTTGGCCGCGGACGCCTACGCGAACGCTCTCGAAGCGTATCGCGCGGCGCTCGCTGAGCTGGGACCGAACGCCCTCGAGGAGCGTGTCCGGTTGCTGCTCCGTGTCGCTCACGTCGAGCGACTGCGCGGGCGGCTGCAGGACGCCATGGCCGAGGCCCTGCGCGCGCGTGACCTCACGCGCGGTGTGGCGAGTTCCCGGCTGCGAGCGCAGGTCGCTTCGCGAATCGCATTCCTGCACGTCGAACTGGGTTCTCCCCGCAAGGCCATGCGCTACGCGATGCATGCCTACCGCGTGCTGCGCGACACCGACGACCATCAGACCGTCGCGCAGGTCTCGCTCACGCTCGGCATCGCGCTCGCGCGCCTGGGCCGGCCCCAGGAGGCGGTGGACTGGCTGCAGAACGGTGCGGCGACGTTCCGCCGCATCGACGACGCCGACGGGCTCGTCACCGCCCTCAACAACCTCGGGCTCGTGCTCAAGAACCTGCGCGAGTGGCGTGAGGCGACGCGATTCCTCGAGCAGGCCCTGCAGATCAGCGAGCGCGAGGGTCTGTTCGGCCGCATGCGGCTGCTGCATCAGAACCTGGGCCTCATCCGCTACCGCCTCGGCCAGTGGGACCTCGCCGACGAGCACTTCCGCCACTCGCTGCGCATCTCGCGAGAAGTGTCGCACCCGGCAGGCGAGGCGCACGCACAACTCGCGCTGGGCATGCTGGCGCGCCGCCGCCGCCAGCTGGACCGCGCCGAGGAACATCATCGCCGCGCACTCGAGCTGGCCAACTCCTCCGGCGCCCGCCGCGAGGCCGAGCTGGCGTCCGAGTTCCTCGCCGAAGTCGAGATGGACCGAGGCAACGGCCTCGCCGCGTTGGCACTGATCGAGCCGGCACTCGAAGAGGCGCGCTCGCAGGCGCCGCACGGCGACGTCGTCATGGAGCTCACCATCCGTCACGGCATGGTGCTGCACCGCATCGGCCGCACCGACGAGGCGCAGTCGCAACTTCTGCGCGGACTCTCCATGGCCGAAGCGGCCGGCGACCGCATCGAATACGCCATCGCGCTGCGCGAACTGGCGCGCGTCGACGCGCTGCGCGGCAACGCCAGCAGCATGGAGTCGCGCCTGCTGAGTGCGGCACAGACGTTCGAGCAACTGGGCGAGCTCTACGAACTCGCCACCACGCTCGCCGCCTGGTCCGAGAATCTCGCCGTCATGACGGCCAGCGTGCGCAATCGCGTCGCCATCGAACCGGTCGCCGACGCGTCGCGTCGTGCCGCGCTCATCTTCAGGCAGCTGAATGTCGTGCCGCTCGCGGCCGAAGCCCTGCTGTCGCTGGCGCGGCTCGAGAGCGAGCGCGAGCGCTTCGACCAGGCGCTGTCACTGCTGGAGCAGGCCGAGCAGTGGCTCACCAATTCCAATGACGCCGAGGCCGAGGGCCGGGCGGTGTCGCTGCGCCGCGAGATCGAGCGGCAGTACGTGGCGGTGTCGCTGTCCACCTGTAATGAGTTCCGTGTGCTCGAGGACGCGAACCGGCTGTTCCGCGAGACTTCCGACGTGGACGGCCTGCTGGCCCAGATCGTGAAGCTGGCGGTCGAACACGCCGGCGGCGATCGCGGCTTCGTGGCGTTCAGCTCGGCTCCCGGCCGGCTCGACGTGGTCGCACAGCACGGGCTCGGGCGTGAACGCGCCCGCCGCATGCTGCGCGTGCTCGAGACCGTCTCCGGCAACCGGCTCGCCGAGAGCGGCCCCATGTTCTCCAGCCGCCTCGCCGCCGACCCGCGCTTCACGGGTGCGCTCGCCGATGCGCTCGAGGGTGTGGGCTCGCTGGTGTGCGTGCCGCTCAACTTCCCGTCGCAGGCCGTGGGCTTGGTCTACGTGGACCGCTTGAACGACAACCTGCTGGGTGCGTTCAAGCAGCGCGAGCTCAATCTGCTCGCCGTGCTCGCCAACAGCGCTGCCGTGGCGGTGGTCGAGGCCCAGCGCAGCCTGCTGCTCGTCGAGAACCAGCAGCTCCGCGACCAGTTGCGCCCCACGCCGGGCTCCGAGCGCGTCGTGAGCCAGTCGCGCGAGGTGGCCAGCATCATGGCGCTGCTGCGCAAGGTTTCCGACAGTTCGGCGACTGTTCTGTTCATGGGCGAGACCGGCAGCGGCAAGGGACTGTTCGCGCAGGTCGTGCACGAGATGTCGAACCGCCGCGACCGCCCGTTCGTCCAGGTGAACTGTGCGGCACTCCCCGAGCACCTGCTCGAGTCCGAACTGTTCGGGTACGTGCAGGGTGCGTTCACCGGTGCCACGCGCGACAAGTCGGGCCTGTTCGAGGAGGCCGCGAGCGGCACGATCTTCCTGGATGAGATCGAGAAGGTGCCCGAGTCGGTCCAGGCCAAGCTGCTCCAGGTGCTGGATCGCGGCGAGATCCGTCCGGTGGGCGCGACGCGCACACGCAAGGTCGAGGCGCGAGTGATCTGCGCGACCGGCGGCGACCTGCGCGAACGCATCCGTGAGGGCCGGTTCCTCGAGGACCTCTACTATCGTCTCAATGACATCACCGTGCGCGTGCCCGCCCTGCGCGAGCGCCGCGAAGACATCGCCTTGCTGGCCCAGCACTTCTTGGGCGTGTACTGCCGGCAGATGGGCAAGACCGTGCGCGGATTCGCGCCCGAGGTGCTGCGCCTGTTCCTCGAGAGCGAGTGGCGCGGCAACGTGCGTGAGCTGGAGAAGACGGTGAAGCGCATGGTCGTGCTGGCCGACGAGGGCGATGTGCTGGGCTTGGAACTGCTGCCCGCCGAGATGCGCGAGGCCCACGCCCCAGCGGCCACCAACGGTGGCGCGCGCGACAGCGCGCTGTCCGAGACCGCCGCGCCCAAGGGGGGCCGCACACTCCGCCGCAGCGTCAGCGAGCTCGAGCGCAGGATGATCGCCGAAGCACTCGACCGCTGCCACGGCAACAAGGCTCGCGTGGCTCGCGAGTTGGGCCTCAGCTACCCGACGCTGCTGAGCCGCATCCGCAGCTACGGCCTGGAGACCTCGCGTCAGTAAAGATCTTTCACAGATGGCACTGTGAAATTGATTGATGATCACACCGGCCCCGCGCAACGAGTTACGAGCGTGGGGCCGAAGTGTTGCAGGGGCCTTTCCACTTCGAGCCGCGCCCGCCCCCTCATCCCGCCGCGCACGTGGTCGCCGCGGTGTGCCCCTTCACATGAGGTGACAACAAGTTAGGAGAATGTCCGCTCCTGACGAGTGCGTTGGCACGCCGGCTGCTCTACATGGTCCACCGGAGGGGGGGACCTCCAAAGCAACACGCAACGCCGCAGTAGAAGCACAGCAGGAAGCTTCACCGGCAGCCAAATCGCCGGGCAGGATGAACTGAGCTAGCCGGTACGTTGGGGGCCGGTCGAGGGTACGAGCCCCGTCAGAACGACAACGTATCGACCTCTACGACCGGCTAGCTTGGGCAACCCCGATCGACATCTTGGATTCCTCCGTGGGATGGAGGGACGGCTCTCGCCCGGACCGCAATCAGAACCCGGTCAGCGGTTCAGGTGCACAGAGATCCATCCCCGGGGGTCCTTCGGACACCGGTCGTTCGCGATGTGGGCCAACACTGGGGGATGTCCCGGCTCAGGTCGCGACAGCATGTGGCCGGTGTCCCTTTTGTACAGACGGTGTAGCGCGCCTCACACACCTGAGTCCGACGCGCACACCGCACCGCCGCCGGGGACTGACCCCGGCGGCGGTCCTGTTTCTGGCCCTGGTGCGTAACTCGTGTATTCCCAAGGCCGAAGCTGCCCCGAGCGGGCGCTGCTGAATCCGCTGCGGCCGGTGGCACAACGGTTGCCTTTTCAGCTGGGTGTCTAGTCCCGGAACCCACGTCCTGGAGGAGCCACCCGATGCGCAAGGCGATCCCGATCCTGCTGGCTGTCGTGAGCCTCGGGTTGCTGGGCTGCAACGAGAGCACCACGGCGCCGCCGCGCGACGTCACCCCGCCTGCCGCCCCGCGCGGTCTTTACAGCGTCACCGGCGACGGCGAGGTCTCGCTGAGCTGGCTGCACAACACCGAGGGCGATCTCGCGGGCTATCGCATCTACGAGGCGTCCTGCGCTGACGGCCCGACCTGCCCCTACGATCGCGTCGGCAGTACCTCGGCCGACCAGTTCGTCGTGACCGGGCTCGCCAACGGTGTGACGCGCTACTTCGCCGTGGCCGCGGTGGACCAGGCCGGCAACGAGAGTCAGCTCTCGGTCGAGACCTGGTACGACACGCCGCGCCCCGAGGGCAGCGCGGTGCTCGGCAACTTCGTCGTCAGCCCGA
>CAZADU010000843.1:0-1911 GCA_964483945.1 uncultured bacterium | reverse complement strand
GCGGCCGGAGGGGATCTCGGCGTTCTCCGAGCGCAGCGCGCGCTCGACGTCGCTCACGGTGACGCCACGGGCGGCGAGCCGCACCGGGTCGAGCCATACGCGCATAGCGTAGCGGCGTTCGCCGCCCACGAACGCCGAGGCCACACCCTCGACACGCTGCAGCCGCTCGGCAAGCAGGTTCTTCGCGGCGTCCGACAACTCGAGGATGCTGAACCCCTCGCCGTTCAGAGACAGCCAGATGATGGGCTGCGCGTTGGCGTCCTGCTTGGCGACAATGGGTTCCTCGGCGGTGGTCGGGAGCTGGCCGCGAACGCGCGAGACGCGGTCACGCACGTCGTTGGCGGCCTCGTCCACGTTGCGCCGGATCTCGAACTCCACCGTGATCCTCGACACCTGCTCCTGCGAGCTGGACGTGAGCAGCTTCACGCCCTCGATGGTCGAGAGCTGCTCCTCGATGACGTCGGTGAGCTCGGTCTCGACCACCTGTGCGCTGGCGCCCCGGTAGATCGTGGTCACGCTGACGACGCGTGACTCGATGTCGGGGTACTCGCGCACGGGCAGTCGCATCAGCGACAGCAGACCGAACAGCACGATGGCCAGGCTCATCACCGTCGCCAGGACGGGACGGTGGATCGCGAGCTCGGAGATCTTCATCGCGAGCCCTTCACGGCCGGCTTCGGAGCGGCCTGGCTTCCCTCCGGGGCGCCGGCCGCGGGTGCAGCGGCGGTATCGGCGGGCAGCGAGGCGACCGGCATCACCTTGGCACCGGGGAAGATCTTCTGATGCCCCGCACGCACGACGCGGTCCCCGGCGACGAGCCCGGAGGTGACCTCGACCTGCGCGGCCAGCCGCGCACCGAGTGTGACGGGCACGCGCGAGACGGTGCTGTCGGCGCCCACCTTGTAGACGAACGTCTGGTCGCCCTCGGCCAGCACGGCTTCGTCGGGCACGGTGAGCGCACCCGCGCGCTCGGTGAGCTTCACGTTGACGTCCGCCGACATCCCCGGACGCAGCCGGCCGCCGACGTTCTTCACCTCGGCCACGGCCGTGAACGTGCGCGACGCCGGATCGATACTCGGCTCCACGACGGTGACCCAGGCCGGGAACTCCTCGCCGACCCACGCGGTCACACCCACGGTGGCACGCGCCCCGGGCTTGAGCACGGCGGAATAGCGCTCGGGCACCGGGAATGTGGCGCGCAGCCGGTCGAGCCGCGCGATGTGCACGATGGGATCGCCGATGCTGACGTGCCCGCCGGCCGAGACCAGCCGGCGGCCGGTGACACCGCTGAATGGCGCGCGGACGACCGTGCGATCGAGTCGCGCCTGCTGCAGCTTGAGTTCAGCCTCGGCCGCCTCGAGCGCGGCATGCGACTCATCACGCTCGCGCGGCGAGACCACGTCGCGCGCGAACAAGTCGGCGACACGCTTGTCCTCGGAGCGCGCCAGCGTCAGTGCGGCCGAGGCGCGGTCGCGCTGCGCGCGAAGTTCGCTGTCGTCGAGCCGCGCGAGCACCGCGGCCGAGTCCACCCCGCGCCCCTCGGGGAACGGCAGCGCCATGACGCGGCCGGCCACCTCGGCGACGATCTCGGCCTCCTGCAGCGCTTCGAGCGAGCCGAGCGCACGGAACGCGTCGCTCATGCGGGTGATGCTGACCTCGGCCACCTCGACTGGCATGGGAGGCATCGTGAAGCCGGCTCCGGCACCGCCCGGCTTCGGGGCGCAGCCTGCCAGAGCGATCAACGAGGCGAACGACAGCACTGCGATTACGGCGCGGGCCGCGCGAAGGCGGCGGTCATGGGGAGTGAGCATGCAGCGCAGACTACGCGTTGAGGGCCGTCCGTACCATGCGGGACCCACCAACGCCCCCGACCGGGGGCACGAACGCAACCGCTCAGCGATCAAGCGGCCG
>CAZADU010000842.1:0-2971 GCA_964483945.1 uncultured bacterium | reverse complement strand
TGGACAACACCGGGGTCACCGGCCTCTACCACAGCAGCGAAGGGAAGGAGGGCGACGCGGTGTGGGGCACGCGGGGCCGGTGGGTGGCTCTTGGGGGGCGCCTCGGCGAAGACGACGTGACCCTCACCATTCTCGACCATCCCAAGAACCCGGGCGCGCCGACCTACTGGCACGCCCGGGGCTACGGGCTCTTCGCGGCCAATCCGCTCGGGCAGAAGGTCTTCTCGAGTGGGAAAGAGGAGCTGAATCTCAAGCTGGCCCTGGGCGAGTCCGCGACGTTTCGCTACCGTGTCGTGGTGTCGTCCGGAAAGTTCGAAGCGCCCAAGATCGAGGCACTCTACAAGGAGATGGTGAAATGAAGGCACGCCAGTCGGCGACGGCGGTGAGAGTAGCAGTGCTGGCCGCGGGCATGGCCGCAGCCCTCGGCCCCGGGGTCCGAGCCGCGGACGCCCCGGCGATCGAAGCCGACCGCACCCGCTTCGAGGCCCAGGTCAAGGCCGACGTGGCCACCCTCGAGAAGCTGCTCGCTCCGGAGTTGACCTACGTCCATTCGAGCGGGGTGCTGGACTCGAAGGACGCCTACATCGGCGCGATCAAGTCCGGCAAGACGAAGTACAAGTCGATCGTGCCCGAAGAGGTGAGCGAACGCACCTTTGGCGCCGTGTCCATCGTCAACGGGAAGGCCACGGTCGTGCTGGTGTCCGACGGAAAGGACCGTGAGATCATCCTGCGCTACACCGACGTCTGGGTGAAGCGCGACGGGCGGTGGCAGATGGTCTCCTGGCAGTCGACGCGTCTCAACCCCTAGGGCCAGGGTCGTCTAGCTAAAGGCTGTTGCGAAAGTCGCTCGGCGGTGCGGTGCTTGACCCCCCATCATGAATGACGGGCCTCGCGCGCCTGCTGCAGGATGTGCTCCTTGTTCAGCTCGGCGAGCAGTCGGAGCCGCTTTTGCAGCTTCTCCCAGGCAGCAACGCCTTGGCGCGTGGCACGCTGCGCAGCCTGCGGCACGTAGTAGCCCGTGGTCTTACCGCCGTCACCGCGGTAGCTCACGTTGAGATGAGGGCCGTGCTTTGGTCCGGCCACTTGGCAGTGGCAGCCAGAGCGACCGCACGTGCGATAGGTCGTGGAGAGGGTTCCGAAGATCGCCACCTCGGCCAGACGTTCGATCTCGACCAATAGCTTCCGTCGCCGTTCAGTCTGCTCCTGTTTCATCAGCACGGGCCTTTCGTCGCACCAGGGTGCGAGCCATAGATACCAGGTTCTGCGTGATGACGCACCAGCCTACGTATCGTTGAAATCCCTCGTCGCCTTTGTAGGTGGCTCGCCGCATTGAAAAGGGATGCTTGAGGGTGCTGATGCGCGCCTCGATCCCGGCCCGCCACCGCAGCGCCCGCCGAAACCAGCGCTCCTTCTGGAGCTTGGTGCGGGCCTTCGACAGGCGGCCTCGGGCAGGCAGCGCCACTCTCTCGACTCCTGAGGCTTTCGCGTCGCGTTCGTTCTTTGCCGCGAAGTAACCGCGGTCCGCCGTCGCCATCCGCGGTGCCCGGCCGAAGCTCATCTGGTGCTGCTCCAACGCGGCACTCCAGGCCTTCGTGTCCGCGGGATTGCCCGCCAGAACCTCGTAGCCACTCACGATCCCGTTTTCCACTTCATCGAGCCGGACCAGCCGCCCGAACTCCGTAGGCTTGTGCGCCTTGCCCTTGCGGATGGCTTGGGTGTGCGGCTCGAAGAGACTGAGCACCTTGCCCGCCACGTATGGGTTCCCCTGAAAGATGCGCTCGCGAGTCTGGGCAATCCCCTTCTCGACCAAGGGGAGGAAGTGCCGCAGTTGCTGCTCGTGCGCCGCCACCGAAATTATCGAACCCACGACGGGCAGCCGACCCCCTTGCAGATCCTCCACGACAACGGTCGCCTGCCGAACAACGCCTCGGGTCAGCTCAAGGAGGGCGCCGTAGCTGTCCTTCATGCGCTGCCGGCTCGCTTCGGCAAGGCTTTTCGCCGCGCGGCTGATCTCGAGCAGCCGTCGCTTCACGGCGCGGGCGTGATTCACCACCGGGACGGCACCCACCGCGCACTGATCCGCGATGCCCTGCAGGCAGCGAGTGAGGACCCGGACCCCGTCACCCAGCAGCGCGCTGTCTGTAGGGTAGTGAACGTTGCTCTCGACTACGGTGGTATCGGTTCTCAGCTTGCGACCACGTGCCACCTGCTCCTCGCGAGCCTTGGCGATTACCCGCTGGTGGATCCCTTGCGTCACGTCCGGCCCCATAAGACCGAGACACCGGCTGAAGGTCGAGTAGTTGGGGGTGGGATCTGCGTCGAATCGCGTGAAGCGCCGGTAGATCAAGTTGGAGCGGAGCTCGCGCTCCAGCTCCCGGAACGACCACCCCTTCAGGTGCTTCAGGACGCAGCAACGAAGCAGGCGGTCTGGCGCGATGCACGGACGCCCAGTGCGTGGGGATAGAGGGCGACGCGAAGCCAACCTCTGGCGGACGAGCGAGACGAGTTCCGGATCGTCGAGCAGTGCGTCGACGGGGTCGAGCAAGTCGTCCTTGAGGAGGACGGCCTGGCGCGCCAAGGGCACGTAGAACAGAGACGACTGCCGTGTGGTGGATCCGATCATCGCGTACTCGATTATATCGAGTACGCGCAAGGAGTCAACAACAAAGTGACCGAGCGACACTCTTCTCCTAGGGCTGGCTCGAAACCCCCCCGGTCAGATCCGCCACCGTCGAGCCGGCCCGGGTTGCGTCTGGCAAGGCGCTGGCGCGGGGGTTTTGCAACAGCCTTTAGCTAGAGGTTGCCCTTCTTCATCTCCGGCGCCGGCTCTTTGACCTGCACCTTTTACTTGTGTCCGTCCGCGTGCTCGCAGCCCGGGAAGCTGGGGTAGAACTGGTGGCCGGTGAAGCCCAGCTCGCGCATCCCGGCTTCGGTCGAGTAGTAGCTGCCGACCACCCAGCCCTTCAAGTGA
>CAZADU010000841.1:0-6036 GCA_964483945.1 uncultured bacterium | reverse complement strand
TAGTTGACCCAGTCCACGCCGTTCACCACCAGCACGGCGCGGTCGAACGGCGGTTGCACGACGTCCTGCTCGAGCTGCTTCAAGATCCAGCCGTCGGGGTCGATCGCGAGCGACAGCGGCTGCGCGTCCACGTGCAGCACGAATGTCTGTGAGGCGAGCGAGTCGGGCACCACGAAGTCGCGCGGACCCGCGGTGGTCTGGATGCGCACGTCCACCGGCAGGGTGAACAGCTGCCACGCCTGCCGCTGTTCGAGCGTCAGCGTCACGTCGAACCCGCCCCCGGCCGGGGCCGAGGTCCATTCCACGCGGTAGACGGGGAAGCGCTCGCCGTAGACCCATTGCTGGAAGAACGGTGTCAGGTCGCGGCCGCTGACTGCTTCGCAGGCGTCGCGGAAGTCCTCGGTGACCGCGGTGCCGTACTCGTGCGACGAGCGGTATTGGGTGAGCGATGCGAAGAACGCGGCATCACCCAGTACATGCCGCAGCATGTGCAGCACCCACGAGCCCTTGTTGTAGGACAGGTTCGAGTTGAATACTCGAGCCTCGTCCTGATCGTCCGGCACCCACACGCTGCCCGGCCCGTAGTACTTGTTGAGCGCGATGTCGGCGTGGTAGGCGGCCTCACCGCCCTGCGACTCGGCCCACAGCGCCTCACCGTAGGTGGCGAAGCCCTCGTTGAGCCAGATGTGGTGGAAGTCGCGGCACGTGACCATGTCGCCCCACCATTGGTGCGCCAGCTCGTGCGCCACCACGAACTCGGAGAACGAGCCCAGGCTGGTACACGTCTGGTGTTCCATGCCCCCACCGAAGTTGAACTGCGCGTGGCCGTATTTCTCGTCGAAGAACGGGTAGGAGCCGAAGCGCGTCGTGAACGCGGCGAGCATGTCCTTCACGCGCGACTGGATGCCGGCCACGGACGGCGCGGTCTCGGGGTAGTTGAAGAAGTCGATGCGCATGGAGTCGGTGGGCGAGGGGCGGTACCAGTCCACGGTGTGCGTGTACGGGTAGCTGGCGATCGAGACCAGGTAGGACGCGATGGGGTGCGACTCACGCCAGCGGGTCACGGCTTGCGTGCTGTTGTCGGTGGACGACAGCAGCGTGCCGTTGCTGGCGGTGGTGAGCCCCGTGGGCACGGTGAAACGCATCGTCACCGAGTCGGCCTTGTCCTCGGGCACGTCCTTGCACGGCCACCAACTGCGCGCACCGTAGGGCTCGGACAGGCTCCAGATGAGCTGCCGGCCGTTCGTGATGCTGAACCCGAACGAGCCGGCGACCGGCGAGCCGTGGTAGGTGACGCGCACGTCAACGGTCTCGCCTGCGCCATAGGCGCGGTCCAGGTTCACCGTGAGCACATCCGCAACGCGCGAGAACGTCGCCGGCAGTCCCGCCGACGTCACCGCATCCACCACCATGTTCGAGTAGAGGTCCAGGTCGAGCGTGGTGAGCGGTGCAGCCACCACCGTCGCGCGCGTGCGCACCGTGCCTGACACCTGCGCGCCCGCCGGTGTGAACGTGAGATCGAGGTCGTACCAGCGCACGTCGTAGGCGGCCTGGTTGGGTGTCGCCGCGGCCGCGAGCGAGCGGGTGCGAACAAACGAGGCGCGCTTCCATGCGGCGAGGTAAGGAGCGACCGCGCGCTCGTCGCGCCACTCGGCCGGGCCCTCGGGCGTGGCCGGGAACAGCACGGGTGCCGCCGCGGTGGACGTGGCCAGCAGGGCCGCGAGCACGGGTGCGATCGAGAGCAGGGCAAGTGGGCGGCGCATGGTGAGTGATGATGGTATCACGCGAGCCCCGGGGTGCGAGCCCCGGACCGAGCCCCAGACACGAGCCCCGGACCGAGCCCCAACCCGGGCCCGAGACGCGAGCCTGGGCGCGAGCCCCAGACGCGGCCCCGCGGGCTGAGGCTCGCTCGGGGCTCAACTCCACGCCCCGCCCGGCCGATGCCCCCTAGCGGACCCGAGCTCCGGGCCCTGACCAGACGACCGATGAGGAGACACTCATGACTGGAACCCACCCGATCCGGGAACAGGAATACGGCGCCCTGATGGACCGCGCTCGGGACCTTTCGCGCACGTCTTCGCTGTGCTGGTCCGCTGCGGGGCTGGCCGCGACCTTCCTGCTCGCAGGTGCGATCGCGTCCAAGAACCCCGGGCTGCTGCTGCCCGTGCAGTTCTGCGTCGCGTTCGGATTCCATGCCCTCTCGCAGGCCCGTCGCGAGATGCGGCTGATCGAGGGCTACGTACAGGAATTCCACGAGAAGGACCGCGAGGGCGCTCAGTGGCACACGCGCCTGACGCAACTGCAGGCGCTACCGGGCGGGCCGTCGCGTACCGATTGGTGGCCGGTCACGGCCGCGGGCTCACTGGCGCTGGCCGCAATCGTGTTGGGTTGGCTCTATGCCGACGGCGCTGCCCGCGGCGAGCTCATGGCCAGCCTGACGACGATGTCGGGTGTGGCGGTGATCGTGCACTCGCTGGCCGAGACGCTGAACCACGAGCGCGGGACGAGCGTGGTGCCGTGGACTTCGCTCCACAACAACCTGCGTGAGGTCCCGACGCTCAAGCGAGTGTCGTCGGTCTAGCGGCCGCGCTACTTCCCGGCCTGCTTCGCGCGGAAGGCGTCGCGTTCCTTGCGGGCCAGCGTCAGGATCTCGGCGGGGATGCGTACGCCCGAGAGCGAGCTTGCGAACTCCTCGGCCACGCTACGGAAGTGGACAGCGTTGGCTGCGCTCACCGGCATCACCTTGAGGCCGCGCTTCTGCATCTCGGCCACTGCAGAGGTGTCCTGCTTGGGCACTTCGACCTCGAGCTTCTTCTCCATGCGGTCGCACGCGGCCTGCACCTTGATGCGGTCGGCCTCGGGAAGCTTTGCCCACGCGGTCTTGGTCATCACCAGCCCGCCCACGAGCGGCGCCATGCCCATGCCGACCATGTGCGGCGTCTGCCGGTACCACTGCAGCGTGAGGCCGACGAGCGGTGTGGTCGGGTAGGCGTCGATCATTCCGGTCTGAAGGCCGGTCATGATGTCCGTGGCAGCGAGCGGGACGGGGTTGAACCCTTTCGCCTTCCACGTGGCCACGATGTTGTCGTCGCCGGCCCAAGTGAACATCTTGGTCTTCTTCAGGCCCTCCACGCTCTCGACCGGGTGCTTGGTGAAGAAGAACACCCAGCCGCCGTGACCCCACGACAGCAGCACGAAGCCCTTCGCCTCGAGCCGTTGGCGCAGCACGGGCTCGAGCTTGTCGAGCACCGCGTACAGCTCGGGGTACGACGTGAAGAACATGGGCACGTTGAACACATGGAACGCGGGGTCGATGGAGGCGAGCCCGGCGGTCGTGATGGCCGCCGCCTGCAGCTGGCCGATACGCATCTTGCGCACCACGTCCGGCTCGTCCCCGGCCACACCGCCGGGGTAGACGCGCAGCGAGACGCGGCCCTGCGTGCTCGTGGACCAGTCGGCACCCATGTCGCGCAGCGCCTTGTCCCACACCGAGCCCTCTGGCACGAGCGTGGCGAGCTTGACCACCAGCGCTTGGGCCCGCGCCGGGGCAGGTGAGGCCGCCATCAGGACGAGCGGGATCAACGCGAGCGCGGCGAGGGAACGGAACTCGGGACCGGTCATCATCACTCCTGGCGGTTGGACGGGGCTGGGACCTGGGACTAAGGAGCTTCGTCGAGGAAGAAGTCGTCCTGGTGTTCGAGCAGCGACTTGGCCTTTCGCTGCATCACGATCGTGGACAGCCGCTGCGGCGGGTCGGCGTCGGGGTCGAACTCGAGCACGCGCCCGAGCAGCCGCCGGAACTCGGCGCGGTCCTGCTTCATCACCGACACGCTTTGTGCCAGCGTCATGTAGGGCGAAGCACGCTTGTCGCCGCTGATCTCCACCGCGCGCGCGAAGTGGCGGCGGGCGGACTCCACCGAGCCGCCCATCACCTCGGGCAGCGCGTCCAGCAGGATGGCGGCCTCGTGGAACGAGCCGGCTTCGAACTTCTCATCGAGCGCGATCCCGCGCATCACGAGTGCGCGGATGGCCGGCAGGTCGGCGAGCAACTCGGGGCGGTCCTTGCCGAGCGAGATCGCCGAACCCCAGCTGGCCGCGGTCCAGTAGAGCGCCGACAGATCGCGCGTGGTGAGCTTGGTCAGCGCACGGTCCGGCGCCAGCGCCAGTGAATCGGCGATGCCCTTGCTGCGAAGCGCCAGCGCGCGCAACCCGTAGCGTTGCGCGCGAAGGTAGAGCTTGCGAGCGCGCTCGTGCATCGCGGTGGCCCGCGCGTAGTCGGTGTTCACGAGCAAATCGCCCTCGGACTGCACATAGGCGTACGTGTAGGCCGTGTAGCCCTTGCACAGTGAGACCAGCAGGCCCTCGTGCGTCGGCAGGGCCTGGAGCAGCGACTCCATGGTCTTGAGCCCGAACGGAAAAGCGTCGCGGATCAGTTCCGGGTCGTCGTCGGTGCCGAAGACGTCAGGCCCTTCGGTGAGCGAGTTGGCGACACCCGTCAGCGCGTAGTGCTTGATCGAACAGCCGGGCACCAGCAGCAGCACCAGCAGCGCCGCGGCAAGAGAGTCGGCCAGTGCGCTGAGGCGGCGGAACGGTCGGCGTGTCGGGCAGGGGGGCACGAGGGTGTTCTCCGGGCCGCGGGCGGGGAGCGCGGTCGTCTGCCCTGCCATGGGCGGCGAAGGCCCCACGCTAGCGTGACGCGCGCTCGTCAGCAAGCCGACCGGCTCCCGCCCGGCCAGTCGCTCGAATCAACGGCCGAGCAGCCTCAGGTAGGCCGCGGCCAGCGCATCGCCCCACAGGAACACGGCCATGGAGGCGGGCCCGAGGAATGCACCGAACGGCAGCTCGGTGCGCATCCCGCCGCGGCCGCGCGCCATCATCATGGAACCCGTGAGCGCGCCGCCGAACGCGGCCAGCGTGATGGTCAGGAACGCGCCGACGGGACCCAGCAGCGCGCCGAACATCGCCGCCAGCTTGATGTCGCCGCCGCCCATGCCTTCGCGCTTCAGGAACGTCCTCCACGCCCATGCGAACAGCCACAGGTATCCGCTCCCCACGACGATGCCCAGCAGCGCGTGCCGTGAGCCCGGACCGAGCAACGCTGCGGCGAGTGCCACGAGCGTGCCCGGCAGCGTGAGCGAGTCGGGCAGAAGCTGGAAGTCCACGTCGATGACCACCAGCGCCACCATCATCCAGCCCCACAGCAGCACGGGTGCCAGCTCCGGCACGAGCCCGAGCCGCTGCCACGCCAGCACCGCCCACAGCGCGCACGCCAGTTCGATGAGGGGGTAGCGAGCCGAGATCTTCGTGCCGCACGAGCGGCAGCGGCCGGCTGCCGCGAGCCAGCTCAGCAGGGGGATCAACTCGAGCGCTCCGAGCGTGTGGTCACACGCGGGACAGCGCGAGCGGCCATGGACCCACGACTGCTGACGCGGCAGCCGCCAGGACAGAGCGGTCACGGCGCTCCCGAAGACGGCGCCGAGCGCGAACAGGGTCGTACCCATGAACAGAGTCAGGCTCGTGCTGGACAAGATCCCTCTCGTTTCCCTTGAGCCGGTCGTCCACCCCGGTCAGAATGCTGGTGACGATCACACCACGACTCGTTCGGGGGGCTCCTGCGATGCGTCTGGTCCTGTTCATCGCCGTACTGGCCAACAGCCTCGACCTGTTCGCGACCGCCGTCGGCATCCACTGGTTCGGCAACCGTGAAGGTAACCCCATACTGGCACCGGTCGCACGGCAGTCGTGGCTCGCGTTCGTCCTCTTGAAGGGCGTTCTGGTGCCGATGCTGATCGTGCAGCTCTACCGTTATCGGCGACAGGCCCCCGTGCTCGCCACCGCGGGGATGGGGCTGGTCACGGTGGCCCTCACGGCCGCGGTGGGTGCGTGGATAGGATGGATCGCCGGTGTGATCGCAGTAGGCCGCCCGCCATTCTGAAATGGGCCGCCCGCCCTTTGCGAGCTGGAAGCATCACGGCTGCTTCGTGTCCGGGATGAGCCGGGGGGTCACCTCGATCACGAGGTCGCGTCTGCTTGCCT
>CAZADU010000840.1:0-2665 GCA_964483945.1 uncultured bacterium | reverse complement strand
GGAAGCCCGGCGTGGTGGGCCGGGCGGCCTCGCCCTCGGGGGTGAACGCGTGCGGCTGCGATGTGTGCGACCCGTGCGCCGCGGTCGTGTTCGCGTCGTTGGGTCGTGACCCTTCGCTCATGAACCCCGCTGCACGCGGCGGACGGCTTCGACGACCCACTCCGCTGGCGGGTTGTTGAAGCGGTAGGCGATGTGGCCCCCGGCGTCGATCACCATGACGAGCGGCACATGTGACACGTCGCCGGTCCGAAGGTCGCGCTCGCGAGCCACGCCCATCGCGTCGAGCCAGCGCGCCACCGCATCGGGGTCGCCCGAGAGCAGGCGTGTGTCCTTCGACAGCGGCCAACCCGCTAGCGTGGGTGACAGTGTCGCCGGCGTGTCCCGCCACGGGTCGAGCGTCACGATCACCACCTGCGCGTCGTCGCCCAACTCGCGGGTCGAGCGCGCGAGGGTCTGGATCATCACGGGGCACGCGGTCGTGCAGTGCGCGAACACGAACGACAGCACCGTGGGCTTGCCTGTGAATGCCGCCGCGGTGATCTCGGCGCCATGCTCGTCGACCAGCGTGAACGCGGCCACGGCGTCGGCCGCGCGCGGGTAGCTCTCGGGGAGGGGCCCGGTGAGCGTGGGTGAGAACGACGTGTTCGCGATGCGCACCGCGCGCTGCACGCGCACCGCGGCGAATCCGAGCTCGACCACGCCGAGACAAACGAGCGCCAGTGCCAGCCCGAGCCAACCGCGGGAGCGGCGAAGTGCCGGCAGTGCCTCGCGCAACTCGGCCTGGAACGCCACGAACAACGTGACCAGCAGCATGGCCGGCGCGAGCGTGAGCATCATCCAGCCCTGCACCGCCGGCAGGCCGCCGGGGAGCGACCCGAAGCACGCGGCCTGCGCGGCCGCGATCCACGAGTCGTCCCCGGGCGGGGTGGGGAAGAAAGCGAACCCCCACCACACCAGCACCGCCACGGCCCACAGCACGAGCAGTCGCGCGCCGAGAAGCGGCACCCGCACGGCAGTGAGCGTGACGGTCATACGGCTAGCCCACCTTCCAGAGGAACGACAGCATCTTCCAGTTGGTGAAGTAGTAGACGATGAAGCAGACGAAGAACACGGCCACCAGCACGACCGTGCCCTTCACGCCTTCCTTGTGCAGTTGGTCCACCACCGGCCCCGTGTGCACTTGGTTCGGGAGCTTGAGTATGCCCTGCGGGATGCCCGAGGCGCGCTGCGCGATGGCCTCGGCTGTGACGGGTTTGCCGAAGAACACCGTGACCACCGCGATGGCGATGAACATGAGCGCTCCGGCGGCCGCGAGCAGGCCGCCGATGCCGAACAGCACCTGCACCAGCTCCGATGCGGGATGAATCTCGACCGGGAACGGCGCGCCGGCAAACGACGAGTCCCAGTGACGGCGCGGTGTACCGAGAATGCCCATGAGGATCATGCCGATCGCCATGGCCGAGATGCCGCCCCCGAACACGTAGGGTTGCACCCTCGCCATGCCCCAGAACGCGACGCGGCGGCGGAAGATGAGCGGCAGCACGTAGTAGGCCACGCCCATGAACGCGAGCGTGGTGCCGCCCACGACCGTGGCGTGAAAGTGCCCCGGCACGCGCAGCGTGTTGTGGGCGAGGATGTTGATCTGCTCGGTGCCGAGGGTGACGCCTGTGATGCCGCCCAGGAACCCGAAGATGACGAGCGACAGCCACAGGCCGGAGAAACCGGGGTCGGTCCACGGGGCCTTCCTCAGCCACTCGAACGTGCCGTTCGTGTACCCGCGCAGCCGCTGGCCCATCTCGATGCCGGCCGGCACGGTGAAGCCGTGGATCATGCTGGCGAGCACGGCGAGGTACATGGCATAGCTGGTGTTCCAGATCTTCCACGCCGGGCTGAAGCCCGGGTCCACCAGCAGGTGGTGCGCCGAGGCCATCGAGATGAACAGCACGTACAGCACGAACGCCGTGCGGCTCACCTTCTCGTTCACCACCACGCCACCGACCGTGAGCCCGCCGAGCAGGTACCACACCGACACCATCGCGGCGACGTTGATCTGCTGCGAGGAGTGCCCGAGGCCCCACCACACCATGCGATAGACCTCGGGGTCGATGTTGCCGATGTTCATGGACCACAACCACGTCGGAATGTAGACCGCCGCGCCATGCAACAGCGTGATCACTGCGATCACCGCCGCCGTGAGCGCGCCGAACGTGACCAGCGGCATGGAGCCGGCATACGACTTCTCGCGCTTCGCCACGACGAGCGAGGCGAAGAACAGCGATACCGCGATCAAGGCGCCCACCGCGAACAGGATCACGCCCAGGTAGTAGTTGGGTTCGGCTCGCAAGGGCGGGTAGGAGGTGAACAGCACATCGGCGCGGCCGGTGAACACCATGAAGTCCACCATCACCGCACCGACCACCGTCAGCGCGAACGCACCCCACGCCAGCTTGGGCGCGGGCTGGCGGCAGCCCAGCACGACGGGCCCGGCGAAGTAGAGGATGGCCATCTCGAAGAAGATGACCCAGAAGATCAGCATGTTGAGGCCGTGCGCGGTGAGGAAGCGGTAGTACATGTCCGCGGCATCGTTGTCTCGACGATCCAAAAGTTTCAGGGCATGCCGGCAAACATCAACGAACGAAAAAATATCTATGTCTTGGTGGACGAG
>CAZADU010000839.1:0-5224 GCA_964483945.1 uncultured bacterium | reverse complement strand
ATTGGGACTGCGGATGCCGGCGAACGAGACGGACAGGTCGGCCATGGGCTCTCACCGGTATGGCGGACCACTCGGGCCCGCTCGGGTCTTTAGGCTCTAGGGCGCCCGGGCCTCTCGGGCCCGTGATGGCGTGAGCCCGGAGCATAGCCCCGGCGCGCCGGTGGCGCTACGGGAGAACGCCCGCTATTCGCCGTGCGACAGCAGCTTGCGCGCCGCGTCCACGGCCTCGCGCGTGCCGGCCAGCGCGAGAACGTCGCCCGCCATCAGCAGCTCGTGCCCGTCCGGCACGAGCACGACGTCCTGCCCGCGCGAGATGGCGATGATCGTCGCTCCCGTGCGGCCGCGCAGTTCCACTTCGGACAGTCGCCGGCCAGCGTACGGTGAAGCCGCCTCGATGCGCACCGGCACGGGCTCGCCGAGCCCGGGCACCAGTTCGTAGGCGCGGTGGAGCGACCGTTCGGACTCGGCCGGCCCGGCCTGGCCGCGCTGGTCGCTGATGGCCTGCACGATGGCCTCGGCTGCCGCGAGCACGTGACCCTGCAGGTCGGCGGCGTTGCGCCAGAAGATGAACCCCAGCACGAGCCCGCTCGACAATAGAATTGCCGCGCCGGCGAACGCGGGCAGGAACGGCTGCGTGAACGCCACGAGCGGGGCGCCCACGGCCATCACCGTGGCCAGCTGCACCGCCACGATCATCGCGCGCCGCGGTGCCGCGGCCGGGTCGAGCTTGCCGGGAACCGGCTCGGTGAACGCGCGGCGCGCCAGCAGGTCGCCGAGGACGCGGCCGGTGCGGACGATGCCCAGGACGAACGGGACCGACACGAGCAATGCCGCGCCCACGAGGAGTGCGCGGGCGTGCAGCGGGTCAAGGCCCGAGGCGGCCGAGAGCCACGCGGCCATGGGTGCGGAGCCAACTGCGACACCGATGCTCACCACCGCCACGGCACACGCATCGAGTGTGACGGCGCGCAGCGCGCGGGCGAGCCGTTGGCGGTCCGCGGACGTCTCGGGATGCAGGCGCGCGTTCTCGATCCAGGTGCCATACAGCACCGCGAACGTCTGGAATCGCCGCGGCAGGTTGCGGTCGATCCATGCCGCCACCGGATCGGCGAAGCGGATGAGCCACGGCGTGGTGAGCGTGGTGAGTGCCGAGACCGCCACCACGATCGGGTAGTGCGAGGCCGGGGTGGCGCCCGAGGCCACGCCCGCGGCGGCGATGATGAACGAGAACTCGCCGATCTGCGCCATGCTCATGGCGGTCTGCACCGACGTGCGAATGCCCGCACCGGTCAGGAAGCTGGCGAACGAAACCGCGGCGATCTTGCCGAGCACGACCAGCAGCGTGAACCCGGCCACCGCCGGCCAGTGCTGCACGACCAGCTCCGGCACGATCATCATGCCCACCGACACGAAGAACACCGCCAGGAACATGTCGCGCACGGGCTCGGCCAGGCGCTCGACCACCTTGGCCTCACCCGACTCCGCCACGAGCGCGCCCGCGAGGAACGCGCCCAACGCGACCGAGTAGCCGATCGCCTGCACCAAGACGGCGGCGCCAAAGCACAGCCCCATGCTCACCACGAGCGTGATCTCGGCGCGCTTCATGTTCACGACGAATCGCATGAACCTCGGCACGACCAACATGCCGACCGCCAGGAACGCGGCGAGGAACGCGATCAGCCGGACGATCGTGAGTCCGAGCGCACCGGCCGTCCCCCCGGGCTGCGACCCCGCGGGCGTGAGCAGGGCCAGCAGCAGGATGGCGATCAAGTCCTCGACGATGAGGATGCCGAACACCATCTCGGTCGAACGGCCCTTAGTCGCGCGGTCGGCGAACGCCTTGACGATGATCGTGGTGCTCGAGATGGCGAGTGCTGCGCCGGCATAAAGGCTCGCCAGCACCGACCAGCCGAGCAGTCGGCCCGCCTCGTGGCCGAGCCAGATCATGAAGCTGGTCTCGAGAACGGCGATGATCACCACCGTCCAGCCCGCGCGCATCAGCCGGCGGAAGTGGAACTCGAGCCCGAGCGAGAACATGAGCAGGATCACACCCAGCTCGGACAGCGTTCGCACGGTCGCCTCGTCGGCGACGAGCGGCATCGGCAGGTGCGGCCCGATGATGAGCCCGGCCAGCATGTAGCCGAACACGACCGGCTGCCGCAGCCGCTGGAACACGACCGTGGTGAGGGCGGCCACCCCCAGCACCATCGCCAGCGTGATCAGGAACGTGTGGCCCTGCTGCATGGTCCGTTCGCCCTCATGGCCGGGAACTAGCCCGGGCTAGAAGCGTTCGCTCGTCAGTTGCCCCAGTCCCATTGCAGGCGCACACCGTGCTTCTCGAGCGCGCCGGTGATCGCGGTGTACGCGCGCTGGTCCGGGCCGACCTTCTCGAGCGGCAGTACGCCGGGCCCTGCGCCGCCGCCGCCCGCCACCCACTGCGCCACGGCCGACGTGGTGAGCGCGGTGGTGCGTGACATGGCGGTGAGCCCGGTGGCCTCGTCGTAGCGGTCGATCAGCACGGCGCGTCGCACGCGCGCGCCGCGCCGGACCACCGTCATCATGGCCACCAGGTCGTGCGGCGGGTTCAGCACGCAGCGGGCGCGGAACTCGTCGAGGAACCGGCCCGAGTCCACCAACGGACGCACCGCTTCGACGTGCCCGGGCCAGCGCAGCGTGCGCTCGCTCATCGTGCGCACGCCGGGCAGCGTCTCGATGATGGTGCGCAAGCCGTCCGACAGGAACGACTCCATCTCGCCCACACCCGGGATGTGAAGTCGGTCGAGGTCGTCGAACGCGGGCAGCGTCACCGGCCGGCCGTCGCGCACCACGCGCGCGGGGCGGACGTATTCCTCGAGCAGGTCCTCGAGCGACCACGTCACGACGTAGCCATAGGGCCGCGTGCGGTCCTGTGCGACGCCGCCCACGTAGATGGTGATCTCGTCCGGCACGCCGTCCGCGGCCGCATGGCCGGCACACAGGTGCGTGAGCCCGGGCGCCAGCCCGCAATCGGGAAAGATCGCCACACCCGCGCGCTTCGCCTCGGCGTCCAGCGACAGCGCGTCCTCGGCGCAGAAGCTCACGTCCACGAGCGGGCGTCTCGCCTCGATCGCGGCGCGCATCGCACCGAAGCCGAGCCGCGAAGGCAGCGCGCCCACGGTGAGGTCGTACTCCCGCATGCGCCGCGCGAGGGCTTCCACGTCGGCGAGGTCGGCCTCGACCCAGCGCAGGTTGCCGCGCGCCGGGAGCATGGGTTCGCGCAGGTCGGCCACGTCCACGTGGGCGTTCTGGATCTTGTATGCGAGGTCGATGGCGATGACCCTGCCCTGCTGTCCGCCACCGAGTACCAGGATCTTCATCGGGATCGTCTCCTCGCGGGCCGCACGAAGCGGTCCCATCCCGACTTATCCTACGCGCGTGTCCGGCGCGCAAGCGGCGGCAGCCTGCGCGGGGTGCCTTGCCGCCTTGGGCGGCTCGAGGGTGGCCTATGGTCGCATTGCCACCCCGGGGCCGAGTCTATAGATTGCAATGCCGTGCGTATCGCCATCACTCGTGAGACCGCCCCGCGCGAACAACGTGTCGCGCTGATCCCCGAGACCGTCGCCAGACTCGTGAAGGCCGGCTTCCAAGTGGCCGTCGAGACGGCCGCGGGACTCGCCGCGGGCCATACCGACGAGGCCTACCGCGTCGCCGGCGCCACGATCGTCCCCGATCTCGCCAGCTGCGTCGCCGGTGCCACGGCCATCTTCAAGGTGCGCGAACCCTTGGCGGCCGAGATCGCCGCCTATCCGGAAGGCGCGCTGCTGCTGGGCCTGCTCGGCCGCGGCGAGGACGCCGAGCAGCTCGGCCGCTACCAGGCGCGCCGGCTCGGCGTGTTCTCGTTGAATGCGCTCCCGCGCATCTCGCGCGCCCAGAAGATGGATGCGCTGTCGTCCATGGCCGCGTGTGCGGGCTACAAGGCCGTGCTGCTCGCCGCCAGCCAGTCCGGCAAGTTCTTCCCGCTGCTGATGACCGCCGCCGGCACGGTCGCACCCGCGCGCGTGTTCGTGCTGGGCGCGGGCGTTGCCGGGCTGCAGGCCATCGCCACGGCTCGCCGCCTGGGTGCGGTGGTCGAGGCGTTCGACGTGCGCCCCGCGGTCAAAGAAGAGGTCCAGAGCCTTGGCGCTTCGTTCGTCGAGATGTCGCTCGGCGAGGCGGGCGTGGGCGCGGGCGGCTACGCCAAGGAGCTGGACGAGCAGCGCAGCGAGCACATCCGCCAGACCATCGCCGCGCGGCTGCCCACCACCGACATCATCATCAGCACCGCCTCCATCCCCGGACGGCGCGCACCGCTGCTCGTCAGCGCCGAAGCCGTGGCGAAGATGAAGCCGGGCTCGGTCATCGTGGACCTCGCGGCCGAGTCGGGCGGCAACTGTGAGCTCACGCGAGCGGGCGAAACGGTGCACGCGCACGGCGTGACCATCGTGGGACCGCTCGACATCGCGGCCACGCTGGCCACACACGCGAGCCAGATGTATGCCCGCAACCTGTACGAACTGATCCTGCACCTCGCCAAGGACGCCAAGCTGAACGTGGACTTCGCCGACGAGATCACCCGCGGCTGCTGCCTGACCTACGAAGGGCGGCCCGCCAGCGAACTCGCGGCCATCGGAAAGAGCGCATGAACGCCACGTTGATGGCCGAGATCTGGGTGTTCGCGCTGGCCGTGTTCGTGGGGATCGAGGTCGTCTCCAAGGTGCCGGTGGTGCTGCACACACCGCTCATGTCGGGCACCAACGCCATCCACGGAATCGTCATGCTGGGCGGAGTGCTGGTGCTGGCCGGCGCGCATGGCCCCGTGCTCACCGTGCTCGGCTTTCTCGCGGTGGTGCTCGGCGCGATGAACCTGTTCGGCGGCTTCGTCGTGACCGACCGCATGCTCGAGATGTTCAAGGCTCGGAAGAAGCCCGCGGATAAGCAGCCATGAGCTTCGTGTTCGAGTTCTGCTACCTGCTTTCGGCCGTGCTGTTCATCGTCGGGCTCAAGTTCCTCTCCAGCCCGCCGCGCGCCCGTCAGGGCAACACGCTCGCCGCCGTCGGCATGGCCGTGGCCACGGTCACCCTGCTCGTGAGCCTTCACTTCTCGCCCGAGGGCCGGAATGTCCACAACCTGCCGCTCATCGCCGCCGCCATCGCCATCGGCGCGGTCGCCGGCGCGTTGGGCGCGCGCCGCGTCGCGATGACCGACA
>CAZADU010000838.1:0-3870 GCA_964483945.1 uncultured bacterium | reverse complement strand
GCCTTCGCGGCCGAGTCCGCCGCTGGGTCCTGCGGTGCGCCCCCGGCAGTCGTGGCCGGTACTGCGGCAGGAGCCAGCGACTCCACTGTGGCGAACAACTGCTCGCGCTGGATCGGTTTCAAGAGATAAGTGTCCATGCCGGCCGCCAGGCAGCGCTCGCGGTCCCCGCGCATCGCGTGCGCGGTCAGCGCCACGATCGGCACGTGGCGGCCCGTGCCGCGCTCGCGCTCGCGGATCGCGGTCGTGGCTTCGAGCCCGTTCATCACCGGCATCTGCACGTCCATGAGCACCACGTCGAAGCTTCGGCGGGCCAGCGCATCCACCGCCTTGCGGCCGTTCTCGGCGAGGGTGACGCGGTGACCGCGCATCTCGAGCAGGCGCTTCGCGAGCGTCTGGTTCACGCGGTTGTCCTCGACCACCAGCACACGCAGCGGGCGGCCGACCCGGCGCTCGACGGGTCCGACCGGAGTACGCCGGCTGTGCACACGTCCTCCCAGCGCCGAGATGATGGTGTCGAACAAGTCCGATTGCTTGACCGGCTTGAGGAGGCAGGCCTGGATGCCTGCCGCTTTCGCGCGCGCCGTCGAATGGCCCGCGGAGGTGAGCAGGATGAGCGTGGGCTTGCCGTGGCCGCGCTCTCGGCGGATGCGGCGCGCCAGAGTCAGTCCGTCGGTGCCGGGCATGTGCGCATCCAACAGGATCAGCGGGAACGGAGTGGCCGCGCGCCGGGCGGCCTCCAGAGCGGCCCGCGCACCCGGCGCACCGTCCACCAGCGTGGGGTCCATGCCCCAGTTCGTGAGCATCTCGGCCAGGATGCGGCGATTGGTGCCATTGTCGTCCACCACCAGCACACGCATGCCGCGCAACGACGGATGCTCGGCCGTCGCGCCTACGATGGGCTGTCCCGGAGCCTTCTCGAACCGCGCGGTGAACTGGAAGACACTACCCTTGCCCACCTCGCTCTCGAGCCACAGCCGCCCGTGCATGAGCCGCACGAGCTGCGCGGCGATCGCCAGCCCGAGGCCCGTCCCGCCGTACTGCCGGGTGGTCGAACTGTCGGCCTGCACGAACGCCTCGAACACGTGCTCGTGCTTTTCCCGTGGGATCCCGATGCCCGTGTCGCGCACGGCGAAGTGCAGCTCCACCCAGCGCTCGCCATGCGAGATCGTCGAAACCTCGAGCACGACCTCGCCACGATCGGTGAACTTAATGGCGTTCCCCACCAGGTTGACGATGATCTGGCGGAGTCGGCCGGGATCTCCGACCACCCGATCCACGACATCGGGCCGGATGCGGCACGCCAGTTCCAGCCCCTTCTGTTGCGCACGCAGTGCCAGCAGCTGCACGGTGTCCTCGACACTATCGCGCAGTCCGAACGTGATGGATTCCAGATCGAGCTTGCGCTCTTCGATCTTGGAGAAATCCAGAATGTCGTCGATGAGCGCGCGCAGCGCCCCGGCGGAGTCGTTCACGACGCTCAGGTATTGCCTCTGCTCGCGGTTGAGCCGGGTCCCGAGCGCCAGTTCGGTCATGCCGATCACCGCGTGCAGCGGCGTGCGGATCTCGTGGCTCATGTTGGCCAGGAACTCGCTCTTGGCCTGCGTTGCCGCCTCGGCCCGCTTCTTGGCGGACTCCAGCTCCTTCACGAGCTGGGTGAGTCGCGCGGCATGCTCCTCCTCGCTCTGGCGCGCCATCTCGAGCTGTCGCGCGTACTCGCGAAGCGCCTGCTCGGCCTGCCGGCGGTCGGTGACGTCGCGCGCCACCGCGAACACCCGCTGTGCCTCGGGTAGCGGCGCAGCGCTCCACGCCAACCAGCGGTAGGAGCCATCCGCGCCGAGATAGCGGTTCTCGAACCGCTCGAGCTTGGATCCCGTGCCGAGGCGTGCGAGTGCCTCGAGCGTGCTTCTGCGATCCTCGGGGTGCACCAGGTCCAGATAGGTCCGCGCGAGCAACTGTTCGTTCGTGTAACCCAGTGCTCGCTCCCACGCCGGATTCAGCCGCAGGAAGTAGCCCGCGAAATCCCCGATGCACAGCAGATCGGGCGACAGCGTGAAGAACTGGTCCATCTCGTTGCGTGCTTGCCGCAGCGCCTGTTCCGCATGCCGGCGCTCGATGAACTGCCCGATCTGCCCGCCCACGGTGGAGAGGCTGTGCAGCAGGTACTCATCCGGCTCACGGATCTCGCGGCTGAAGAACTCGAGCGCGCCGTGGACCCCGCCCTCGAGCAGGATGGGGAATCCGAGCGCGGCGTGCAGGCCCTCGCGGCTGGCAACCGCAGCACGCGGGAAGTTCGAGTCCTGGAGCACGTCCGGGATCCACGCCGGCTCCCCGGTGGCCCACACACGGCCCGGCAGCCCGACCCCCGGAAGGAACGTCGTCTCGCGGCTCACGGTCTCGAACTCCGTGAACTGCGATCCCGGCACGTGCCAGACGTACGCACAGCGGAGTTGCTGGAGGTCGGTGTCGATCATCCAGACGGCACCATGCTCCCAGTGCAGAGTCTCGCAGATGGCCTGGAGGATGCGCGGGATGCCCTCGTCGAGAGTCGCGGCCTCGGCGATGACGCGCGTGGTCGCATGCTGCATCGCGAGGAACCGCTGCTCGCGCTCGCGTTCGGTCGTGGCGGAGCCCATCTGGCGTTCCCCCGAGGTCGGGTGCGTCGCCGGGTCCTTGCGCGGGATACCGGACTCCTTCGCCCCGCCAGGAACGACGAGGACTGTGGCGGCGCGGGCCGTCGCCCTCCCGACATCCTACGGGATGCCACACCTCACCTGCCACGGCCGATTCCGACCATGGCCAGCCGGTCAGAGCCCTTCTGGCCAGCGGCACGCTCCGCGTGATACTCGGTAGCGCAATCAAGGGCAGCATGGCGGCGTCACCACAGGAGTCCCCATGGGCAAAGAAGCAGTGTGTCACGCGCGGTTCGGGCGCGAGTCGGGTGAGGGGTTGGTTGTGCTCGAGACGGATGAGTTGGTGTTCCGCGGGGAGTTTCGCGTGACGGTGCCAATCAAGGAGATCACGTCTGTGAATGTCGAGAACGGCCGGCTCGCGGTGGAGTGGGCCGGCGGTCGGCTGTCACTCGATCTGGGGCGGGGTGCTGAGAAGTGGGCGCAGGCGCTCACCAGTCCCAAGACCGTCGTCGAGAAGCTCGGGGTGAAGCCGGGATTGAACGTTGTGCTGGTAGGTCGCTTCGAGACCTGGTTTCGCACCGACGTGATGAACGCGGTCGGCGTGAAGCCGGGCGTGAAGCCGGTGGCTGGCTCTGACCTCGTGTTCATCATGTTCCTGCACGAGGGCGACGAGGCGAAGATCGAGGACCTGATCCCGGCCATCCATCCGGACGGTGCGATCTGGGCGGTGTACCCGAAGGGCCGCCGCGACCTGTCCGAGGACACGGTGCGCAAGGCGGCGCGCAAGCTGGGGCTCGTCGACATCAAGGTCGTGCGCGTCTCGGAGGAACTGGGCGGGTTGAAGCTGGTGATCCCCAAGGCCGCGCGCGGAAAGGACCGCCGTTGAGGTACCTGCCTGCCGCGATGCATGGCCCTCGCGCATGAAGGCCACCGCCGAAGTGCTGCTCGATCCCGCGCGCGCGCTCGTCGCGCTGCGCGGTGCGGGCCTGCTGCTCGACTCGGTTGAGATCACGCACCGTCGTTCACTCGAGGCCGGCGGCGTGGCGGCCTACCGGCTGCGCGGTACCGGCATCGCCGGCGAGCCCGCCAAAGCGCTCGGCTACGCGTGCTGGTCACCCTCTGATCGCAACGCAGCCTTGCTCCAACATTGGCGCAACGGCCTCGCCGAGCCGGGGCCGTTCGGCGACGGCGTGCGCGCGATTCCAGGGCTGCCCGCGGTGCTGTTCCTCATGCCCAACGA
>CAZADU010000837.1:0-1870 GCA_964483945.1 uncultured bacterium | reverse complement strand
ATGCCACCGCCGCCGCTGCCGGCCTCGCTGATTCCCTCGGGCTGGCTGCCAGATGAACTCCGCGCCAGGCTCGCCGAAGTGTCGGGCGCGGAGTTGTCCCGTGCCTGCGGCAACCTCGAGAGCCCGTGGGCGTACCGCGGCAAGGCGGGCCGACGACTGGCGCTGCGCGACTACGGCCGGCGCACGGCCACGCCCGAACAGGCACGCCGTCTGGCGACGATGTTGAGCGAAGAGCCGGTGGACACGGCTTACCTGGCACCCGGAGCGGTGCTGTCCTGCGAGCCCGCGCACGGGCCCCCGGTCTACCTGGTGCGGTTCTCGGGCGGCGACCGGCCGACGTTCGCGCTGGTGAGATTCGACATCGCGGCCATCGTCCTGTTCGACTCCGAGCGGCCGCTCGGGCTCATCGCCATGCGTGGCCACGCGGACTCGCTGTGGATCCAACTGAGCGCGTTCTTCGAGGACGATCCCGCGTTCCGCGCACCACGCCCCTCGCCGTCACCCCTGCGGGGTCGCGGCGCGGTGCACGACACGACCGCGGGGGCGATGCGACCCGACTACGTGTTCGTGGCCGAGTTCCCCGCGGTGCTCCAGCGCGTGGTGCCGGTCTACCCCGAAGAGGCCCGCCGCACGAAGACGCAGGGTACGGTCCACGTGCACGCGCTGATCGGCACGGACGGATTCGTGCGGGACGCGGTCGTGAGGTCGGGCCCCCCCGCGCTTCGCGACGCCGCACTCGACGCCATCTGGCAGTGGCGGTTCCGGCCTGCGCTGGACGGCGGCCTGCCGCTCGAGGTGTGGGCACTGATTCCGGTGAAATTCGCGCTGCATTGAACCGCGAGCGGGGCTGCGGGTGCTCGGGAGCTGCGGCCGGCGCGTGAGTAGTTCTCGGAATCTCGTCACGAGTGAGACGAGCCACTCGGCGCACCCTCGTTATGACCCCCTCCAATGGAGCGGTACAGTCGCGGCAGGGTCTTGCCGTGCGCCGCCGTCGGAGGTTCGCTCGATGATGAAGACACGCTCAAGCGGTACCGGCTCGAAGAAGGAACTCTGGCTCCGGCTGCGGAACTACCACTTCGAGCACCTTGCCGCACCGCAACTGCTCGATTCGCTCCGCGCGGCGTTCAGTGGCTCCGATCCGTCCACGCAGGCTTTCGCAGACAAGCTGATGCGCAAGCTCCGATGGAGCCGGCCGTTCGCGATGCGCGCGATTGGGGAGTACAAGAAATTCCTCTACCTTGGGTCGACCGCGGACTTCCCGGTCACGCCCCCGCGGGTGATCGATCAGGTATGGCATGAGCACCTGCTGTTCAGCCGCGGCTATCGCGAGTTTTGCGAGGAGGTGCTGGGACGGGAGTTCGATCACCATCCGGAGCTCATCCCGATCGATGAGCAGACCGCCCGGTTCCAAGAGCAATATGACGCGACATTGGCCCTCTACGAGTTGGAGTTCGGAGGTGAGGCGCCGGAGGCGTTTTGGGGCACGCCCAAGTTCGCGGGGCGGTCGGATGCGGCGCGCGCCCGGCGGCGGCCCGACCGACGCGATCACGGTGATGCGACGGTCGTCGGGAGCGATGCACCGCTCTACATGCAGTTCGACGACTCGACCGGCAGCTACCCGCACAACGCCATGCCCGAGTTCCCCGGCGGCGATTCGGGCGGCGGCGGCGGCGGCGGCGAATGGGGTGGCCAAGGCTCGGACGGCCACGCGCACGCCGACTCGACCGGTGGACACGGGGGCGACAGCGGCGGTTCGTCCGACGGTGGATCCGGCGGCGGGTCCGATGGCGGCGGCTCCGGCTGCTCGTCGGGGTGCGGCGGCGGCGACTGAGCGTCCTCACGACGCCGGAGAAGGTTCTCCTGCGGGCAG
>CAZADU010000836.1:0-3136 GCA_964483945.1 uncultured bacterium | reverse complement strand
GGCTCAGCATGAACGGTACCGGCAGCTACGGTTTTAGCACGAATGTCACGGGGGACCTGGCGCTGGGTTTCAGCCACTTCCGCGAGACGAACGGCATCATCCGCCGCAGCATGCGCGTCGAGCTGCGCGGTCAGTTCCGGTTCTGATGCGGCGCACGCGCTGGCTGGCCCCATTGCTGCTGCCCCTGCTGCTCGCGGCCTCGTGCAGCGAGTCCGTGGGCCCCGATGGCGCGCGTGCGCTGGCGCGTGTTCAGCAACAGGTCGCGTTCGGCCCTCGTATTCCCGGAACGCCGGGCCACGCAGCGATGCGGGCATGGTTGGTGAGCGAGCTGGAGCGTCTGGGTGCGCGCGTCGAGCGTCAGGCGTTTGCCGACACGGCCGCCGGCCGGGTGTGGCCGCTCGAGAACATCGTCGCGCGCTTCGGCCCCGCGCAGGGCCGTCGCATCGCGCTGCTCGCGCACTACGACACGCGGCCGTGGAGTGACGTCGACCCGGCTCCAGAGCGCCGCACCGAGCCCGTGCCGGGTGCCAACGACGGCGGCTCGGGCGTGGCGGTGCTGCTCGAGGTGGCCGAACTGCTGCACGTGCGTGCGCCGGCGGTGGGTGTGGACTTGGTGTTCCTGGACGGCGAGGACCTGGGCCGGCCGGATGCGCCGGGCGAGTACTGCCGTGGCAGCAAGGGCTACGCGCGCCGTCTGCCGCCGCCGGGCGACCCGGCGCGACCGGTGGCGGGATTCGTGTTCGACATGGTGGGCGATCGCGATCTCGGGATCTGGGACGAAGGCTACTCGGCAGCGCGAGCGACCAACCTGGTGGACTTGATCCACGAAGCGGCCCGCGCGACGGGCGCGCGCCACTTCCACGAGGGCGTGCGCCACACGCTGATCGACGACCACGTCCCGCTGCTCGACGCGGGGATGCCGGCAGTGGACATCATCGACTTCGACTACGCCGCCTGGCACACGACGGCGGACACGCCGGAGCAGGTCTCGGCCGAGAGCCTGCTCGAAGTCTCGCGCGTGGCGGCTTGGATCGTCTACAAGAGCGCGCTGGCTCGTCCGTAAGTCGCGCCCTCGTCTGCGTCGCGCGCGTGGTGGGTTCATCCCAGCGCCATCGGGGAGTCGAGCGGGGGAGGTAGGGGCAGTGCGAAAGTGGACAGTCGCGAGCAGGGCGGAGGGCAGGGATGCCCGGAGCCCGTCCGCGAGCGTCAGCGATGGTCCGGCCACGAAGGCCGGACCGAGCGTTGGCCACTTTCGCACTGCCCCTACCTCCCCCGCGACGCAGACGTAGGGCGCGAACAGACTTCCAGCCCCCGCAAACTTCGTGCCCGCAGGGGCTTCGGGAGCTTGCCGTTAGCGGGTTCCGTGGAGTAGGTTGTGCGGTAGGAGTGGGGCAACTGCGACCACTCCGTTTTTTGTCTGCGCGGGAGCCAAAGTGGAAGTCCGAGAAGAGGTTCGCCAGCTCGCCGTACCCCTGGCGGATGAGCTGGGATTCGAGCTGGTGGACATCGAGCAAGCGTCGCTGGGGCCTCACCGGATCGTCCGGGTCTACCTGGACAAGCCCGGCGGCGTCTCCATTGACGACTGCTCGCGTTTCAGCCGCCGCCTTGCGGATGCCATGGACATGAACCAGATCGTGCCGGGGCGATATCACCTCGAGGTGAGTTCGCCCGGGCTCGAACGTCCGGTCAGGACGCTGGAGCACGTCCAGCGTTTCGCCGGGCAACGGATCCAGTTGCAGACCCATGATGCACGAGACGGCCGGCGCCGCTGGGAAGGTGAGCTGCTCGGTCCCGTGGATGGGCGCGCAGGCGTACGCACGGACGAAGGCGAGGAGCAGTGGTTCGAGTGGGCCGAGGTGAAATCGGCCCGCCTGGTGGTCGACCCTTGGGCGGGGCTGCGCCAAGCGAAGGCGCGCACGCCGGGGAAGCCGCCGCGGGGAGGGGTGCGATGAACAACGAGATCCTGGACGCGCTGAGTCAGATCACGCGCGAGAAGAGCGTGGACCGCCAGATGTTGGTCGAGACGCTCGAGGCTGGCCTGGCGAGCGCGGTGCGCAAGAAGCATGGCGCCACCGCGGATGTCGAGGTGCGCTTCAATGACAAGACCGGCGGCCTCGAGTGTGGCCTGCGCTTCACCGTGGTCGACACGATCGAGGACCCGGCGTTCCAGTGGACCGTCGAGAAGGCGCGCGCCCACAAGCCCGGCGCGCAGGTCGGCGACGTCATCCTGATTCCGCTCAGCATCGCCGAGTTCGGCCGCAATGCCATCCAGACGGCGAAGCAGGTGCTGATCCAGCGCGTGCGCGAGGCCGAGCGCGACAAGGTCTTCAAGGAATACTCCGACAAGGTCGGCACGCTGGTGCGTGGGGTCGTGCAGCAGGTGGACCGCGGCAATGTCATTGTGAAGCTCGACTTCTCCGAGGGGCTGCTGCCCGCGCGCGAGCAGATCCCGCGCAGCTACCACCGCCAGAACGATTACGTGCGCGCCGTCGTACTGACCGTGGATCGCTCCGCGAAGGGACCCCAAGTCATACTGTCGCGCACGCATCCGGACTTCCTGCGCCGCCTGTTCGAGAGCGAGGTCCCCGAGATCTCCGAGAACATCGTCGAGGTGAAGGCCGTGGCCCGCGAGGCCGGGGCACGCTCGAAGATCTCGGTGCTCTCGACCGACCCGCGGGTGGATGCGGTGGGCTCGTGCGTCGGCCTCAAGGGCTCGCGCGTGCAGAGCATCGTTCGCGAACTGGGCGGTGAGCGCATCGACATCGTGCCATGGTCCTCGGACCCGGCCGTGTTCGTATCGCGCGCCCTGGCGCCGGCACGTGTCGGTGACGTGCGCGTGAACGAAGCCGAGAAGCGCATGCTGGTCGTGGTCGCCGACGACCAGTTGTCGTTGGCGATCGGCAAGGGCGGGCAGAACGCGCGTCTCGCCGCACGGCTGACCGGCTGGAAGATCGACCTGGTTTCCAAGACCGACGAGAAGCAGCGGCTCGATCGCGACCGCGCCAGCCGTCTCGAAGTCGAGGTGCTCGGCCTGGGCGAGGCGACCACCGAGAAACTCATCAGCGCCGGCATCGAGACGGTGCAGGAGCTGGTCGCCATGCCATTGGAGAAGCTGGTCGAGATCCCCGGCATCGGC
>CAZADU010000835.1:0-10173 GCA_964483945.1 uncultured bacterium | reverse complement strand
TGAGCCGCACCGAGACACGACGGCTGCGCGACACCGCCCAGTAGAGCCCGGGTCGCACGCGATGTCGCGCGCGTTCGCCGCGGTCGCGCAGGTCCCACACCCACGCGGGCCCCTCGGCGCGCAGCCCGTGGCCCGGCGTGGCGACGCGGCGGCCGCAGAGGTCGTGGACCGCGAGCGCACCGCGCTCACCCGTGCTCGAGGCGAAGTCGTTCCTGACCCAGAGACGCCCCCTGCGCAGCGCGTTTCGCACGCTTGGTCCCGGCGCTGTGAAATGAGGGCTCGCGCTGCAGCGAATCGAACTTCGGACCTTGTGCGGGCTCCGAAGTCGTCCTAGGTTGCCCGGGCCGTGCTCTCTGGATGCTAACCGCCAGATCGTCGAACCGCAGCACGCAGCATTCGAGCGCGCCCCACTCGCGCTCGCTTCCGGATCCCGATGGACACGCTCCAGCAGGACCTGTGATCCACACGCCCGCGTGCATCCCCGCCGCGACCGGGCTACTCCCAGCCATCACCGACCCGCCACCCGTACGTGCCCTGCTCTCGCGCCGTCGCCCTCCCGCGGCAAGAACGTGAGCGCGGCATTCGTAGGCCGCACGAGCAGACGTTGCCAGTTCCCCGACCCACCCGAATGCGTCGCGAAGGAGGGCACGAGCTTGCGACGCACGCAGTCGAAAGATCCATCCGGGCCGCGTTCGGCAGCACACGGAATCCACATCTGAGGAGGAGCATCCCATGTCCCGATTCCAGTTTTCGAGCCTCGCCGGTCGCATCGCGCTGAGCGCCGCCTGTTGCGCGGCATTCCTGACCGTAGCTCTCGTTGCGCACGCCAATCCCAAGGGCATCCCGGCAGGCTCCAAAAAGGTCTACAGCTTCAATGTCATCGGGTACCCCGCGGGGCGCACGTACGAAGGTGGTTGTGGTGAGGGCAACCGCATCTTCGTCAACCGCGAGGCCAGCAACGCCCACATCCGGATCACCAACTCGTCCTCTGGCTGGAACGTCCTGGACTGCAATGCGACATCCGATCGCACCGCGGTCCTCGCCACCTACCAGAGCGGTCTGTTCGACGTGTACGTTCGAATCCTCGGCAAGCCGGGCGGAAGCATCAGCATCTGCGCCGACACGTACGAGGACTTCCTCGCGGGCGAGACGTTGTGTCTGCTCGGGACCATCGACCTGACGCGCGGCTCGGGGCAGTCGAAGTTCCAGCTGGCCCCTGCTGCGATGTTCGACGCCACGCTGGAGGACCTGATGTGGACGGCGCAGACCAACGCCGACTTCCGCATCACCCAGTTCCGTATCTACGAGCGGCCGTAAGCTCCTCACGAGGCCGATCGCATCGACCAGGGCCCCGGGCAGTCGCCTCGGGGCCCTGCCCATCCTGTCTACTCGAGGACGGTGAGCCGTACGGAGACGCCACGATTGCGCGACACCGCCCAATAGAGCCCGGGGCGCGCGCGTTCGCCACGGTCGCGCAAGTCCCACACCCACGCGGGACCCTCGGCGCGCAGTCCGCGGCCGGCCGTGGCAATGCGGCGGCCGGTCACGTCGTAAACGGCGACGTCGGGGCCCAGCCCCTCGAGCCGCACCGGCCCGCGCGCCGGATTCGGCCACACGCGCGGCCGTGAGGCCGCCGCGCTCACCGGCACGTCCACGCTGTTCACGAGCAGCGTCGCCTGGAACGCGGCTGGCTCGAGCGGCGTGGTATTGCCGCCGCGGTCCACCGCCTCGACGCGCCACCACGTCGGCAGGCCCGGGCGAGCCGGCGTGGAGCCGATCCACGGCTCGTCCGTGAAGAACGAGATGGGCTCGTGGAACAGCGAATCCGCCGACAACGTGACGCGGTAGCGCACGCGATCGCCGGGTTCTTCGTCGATGGCCGCGGTCCACTCGATGCGGGTGGTGCCCGAGGGCGACGGGAGTGCCAGCTGGAATGGCTCCGGCGCGCGCTTGAAGACGCGACCGTAGAACGCGCGAGCTCCGGCGATCGACGCGCGCACCGTGTCCTCGTGCCAGGCGGCCGACCAGTTGCGGCGCGCGTTCAAGAGCTGCTCCAACGCATCCACGCGGTCGAGCATGCGCCCGCACCCACCCGACTCGGTGCGCGGCACTCCGCTCTTCAATATGCGCACCGCGTTGGTGTGGGCGATGGCCGGGAGGTCCAGCAGGATGCGGTCGCCGGTCACGCCTTCGACCTTGAGCGCGAGCCACGCGGGGGTGGCGGTGCGCAGTGTGAACGTGGTGTCGAACTTCGTCCGCAGCGTGGTGCGGCGCGACAGGTCGAGGGTCCACAGCGCTCCGGCGCTGGAGACGACGCTCAGCCGCGACAGCCCGGTCACGCACGCGGTCTCGAGTTCCAGCGAGAACGACGTCGTGTCGGCGGCGGCCTCGAGTGTCTGGCCGGGGCGCTTCGTGCTGACGCGAAAGCGTGGCACCAGCGGCAGGCTGGTGACGAACGTGCGCCCTGCGCGCACCGTCTCGATCCAGTTGTCGTAACTGAAAGGCACGCTGGAGCCCATGTCGGCGTATACGCGCCAGCCGCCGGCGGGACGGTGGGCGAAGAAGTTCAGCACCGCGTCGGTCCCGGCGGTGGGGGTGAGCGCGATGCCGCTGGAGAGCGCGTCGTACCAGTCCTGCCAGCGATCGTGCGGCTGGTTGCTGTAGGACGCCACGTCGAATCCGTTCAGCCGGCCGCGTGCGGCGAGTAGCGGGTACTCGCGACCGAGCCCTGTGCCGGGCCAGCCGTCCTCGTCGCTGTAGTCGTCCGTGCTGCCGGGGTGCGTCAGCACGAACAGCGCGCGCCCCGGGCCGGCCACCTGTTGAGACGTCTCCTCGAGCATGGGCCACGCCTCGGACGGCGCCAGGCAGCACCCCCACGTCGGCAGGTTCGTGCGCAGTCCGGGCAGCGTGACGTGCCCATAGGTCATGTGACGGTACTCCCACGAGTAGTAGAGGAGGGTCTGCGCATCGCTCACCGAGTCGGGAGCACCCCGGAACCTGAACTCGTTGTCGAGCAGGTGCAGGATGGCAAGGTCTTCCGCCTTGGCGATGCGCTTCGCATGGGCGGGCGGCACGTCGAACTCGACCGGATCGTGCCGCGAGTGCACGTGCAAGTCGCTGGAGTAGAAGTTGCGTGCGCGCATGTCGAGGAAGCGCGACAGCTTCACCGTCACCGTGGTGTCGCGCGCGATCCACAGCCGGCGCGTGTCCGGCACCCATTCCGGGCCGCGGCTCACGCTCAGCGTGACCCAACCCTCGGGAACGCTGAGCGTGCCGCCCGAAGGGGGGTAGGCGTAGCCCGCGTGCGCGAGGACGCTGGTGTCGACCTGGGTCGGGTACCACTGGCCGAACAGGTCGGAGCGCACGCTCACGCGCGTGTCGATGCGCGCCCCACCCGAGTCGCGGATCTCGAGCTGGATGCGGCGCATCGCCACGACCGCGCCAGCAGGGACGGCGGCGCTGGTCAGCCACACGAGTGCGAGCGCGAGCGTGGCGGCTGCGGGGACGGCGCGATTGCCGTGCCGGGCGGTCCGCCGGCGGGGAACTGCGGTCACGAGTCTCCCTGCGCGAGGTGCGCCCGAGGGCGGCGAGGAGGTGGAGGCACGTGGCACGCCGTGGGGGGAGCGGCCTGAGGGCGCGGTGCTTCGGAACAGGCCGAAAGACCCGAGCACGAGCCCTTGAATAGGATATAGGATATAGGAGCATGCTTATCCGAGACGAGGGGACACTCGCGCCACCCGACCGTGGCAAGCTCGTCACCGGGGCGCTCCTGGTGGCCGGCGTGCTGTTTCTTGCCGGCGCGGGTGCCGCCCGAGCGGCCATCCAGACACGCCATGTCGTCATCGTCGCGATCGACGGCGCACGCTACAGCGAGACGCTCGGCGACCCCACACTCGCCCTGTGCCCGCGATTGGGGCTGGATCTCGCCGGCATCGGCGCGCGACCCGCGGTGTTCCGGAACGTGGGTGCTACCGTGACGAATCCGGGCATGAGTGCGCTCGCCACGGGTACGCTGCAGAACATCGCCAACGACGGCAGCGAGCGGCCGCACCAGCCGACGCTGTTCGAGTACCTGCGCCAGCAGAAGGGGACACCCGACTCGCTCGTCCGAGTGGTGGTGCGCAAGCCCAAACTGAATGTGCTCGCCTACAGCGACCACCCGTCTTACGGCGCGACCTATGGCGCCACGGTTCGCATGGGCTTCAACAGCGACGCGCTCACGTACGAGGCGGCGCGTGCCGACCTGTTCCAATACCGGCCCGTGCTCATGCTGGTGCACATCGGCGACACCGACTTCCTCGGGCACGCGAACGACTGGCCTGGCTACCTGAACTCCATCCGCATCGCGGACTCATTGGTGTGGCGGCTGTGGAACGACATCCAGTCCATCCCCGAGATGGCCGGGAAGACCACGCTGTTCGTCTCGAACGACCACGGCCGACACGACGCCCAGCACGGCGGGTTCCAGAACCACGGCGACGCCTGCGAGGGCTGCCGCCGCATCCTGATGGTCATGGCCGGGCCGGATAATTTCACGGGCTTCATGAGCCCCGCCGTCCACGACCAGCGCGCGATCACGCGCACCGCCGGCTACCTGCTCGGCGTGTCCATGCCGCTCGCGGATGGCGACACGCAGGTGATGGACGACCTGCTGCTCGAGCCGAGCATGCCGCTCGGGGTCCCCGGCGCGAACTCGTCTGCGCCGCGGCTCTCGCTGGCCGTGTTCCCCAACCCGACACGCTCGGGCGCAGAGGTGCGGGTGAGTGGCGAACTCCTGCGCGAGGCACGCGTGGAGTTGATCGACGCCAGCGGTCGCCGTGTCGCCACACTGACGCCGGGGGGTGACGCCGCAACCGCTCGCTCATGGACCTGGGGCGGAGCCGACGACGCCGGCCGGCCGGTGCCGCCGGGCCGCTACGTCGTGCGCGTGAGCGCGCGCGGCGAGGTGCGACACGCACCGCTGGTGAAGCTGCGCTGAGGCGGGCTCACTCTCGCACCACCTCGAACACCGCCACACCCTCGCCCGGAGCCGGGCGCGTGGCGAACACCAGCCGCACGCGCGGCTCGGCGCGGATCGCGGCGGCATCGAGCAGCGGGGCCAACTGCGGTCGGAGCGCGCTCACGACGTACTCCTCGACCACGAGGTGCGTCGCGCCGCTCGCTCGCGCGTGCTCGAGCAGCACGCCGAGCGGCTCGTCCGGCAACTGCACGTGACGCCGGTTGGCGAAGAACGGCACGTAGCTCTTGCGGTCCATCACCACGGCATCCGCGTGCGAGTGCGAGGCGAGCCAGTCGCCTGCCACCCGCAGCGCCGGCATGGGACCGTCGTCGAACGCGAGCGCGCGCGTGCGCGCGGGCCCCGTGCTCCACAGCCACACCAGACCCAGGACGAGCAGCACGCCGGCCAGTACTCGAGCGCGAACGCCCAACGTCCACGCACGTGCGGTGGCTGCCGCGGTGAGCATCGCCAGCGCCGGCACCGCGAGTTGTGCGAAACGCAGGTCGGCGGGTGCGGCGAACAGTGGGTAGGCGAACGGCAGGAGCAGGAACGCCATCCAGCCTCCGGCGCTGCCCGAGAATAGACCCGCGAGCGCGGCGATGAGCCACGGCAGCGGCCAGGCCTCGACTACGCGCGCGACGTGCGCGAAAAGCCGCGTCGGATACGCGCGCGCGATCGCGCCGCCGTCGCGCACGAGCCGGTCGCTCAAGCCCACGGTGTCGGCGAACGCGGTGGAGTCCACGAGCCGCCACTCCGCCGAGCGCGCGTCCTCCGACGGCGCGCGCACGAGTGACGTCTTGGGCGTGAGCGTCCAGTGTCCTTCGGCCGAGGTGAGCAGCAGCGAGTGGGGCAATGCCACGGCCAAGCACAACACGAGCGCCGTCACACGCGCACGCCGACCGAGCGGCGACAGCAGGATCGCGAGCGGGGCGACGACCGCGGCCTCCGGACGCACCCACCACGAGAGCCCCAGCAACGCACCACCCCAGCCGGACCGGCCACGGTCCATAAGAGCCACGCCCGCGAGCGCCAGCGCGAGGAACGAAGCCTCGGTCATCACCGCCACTCCATAGACCGCGAGCAACGGATGCAGCGCGACGAGTGCTGCGGCCACCAGCGACGGCCCCGCCGGCAGCCGTCGGCGGGCGGCCCACCACACCAGCGACACCAGTGCGAGCGAGGCCAACAGCGAGACGAGCCGGCCGGGCCACTCGCGTCCGCCCGCCACCCACGAGGCCAGTGCGATGAGCAGCGGGTAGCCCTGGTGGGCGGGCGCGTGCAGCGGAGCGCCCGCACGGAGCCCCTCGGCCATACGCACATAGAGAGGCGAGTCCATGGTCAGTCCGCTGGTCTCGGACGCCAGCCAGGAGCGCACGACCAGGGCGGCAAGCAGGATGGCGAGGAGCCCGACTATTTCGGCTGTCGTGCGCCGTGCCAAAGCCGCGGGTTCGGGTGAGCGGGCCATGTCATGTCAGCCTAACGGGTTCGGGGGCCGGTCGCACCCATCGCGTGAGGCGTGGCCCCCAAAGTGAGCTGCGCATTGCCCCGGGGGCCTGCGTGCGGCACAATGCCGCGCAGCCCGACCCATAGAGGAGCCGGGCACAGCCTGCCAGGGAGGCGGGCGGGCAGGCGCGGTCTCCCCGGCCGGGCGCCTACCGAGGGACACGGCGCGTGCGCCGGTCCACCCAGGGAACCGGGGTTCGCGGGACATCCCTCTTCCGTGCCTTCCGCCTCATCACTTTCGGCCAAGCGCCGACGCCAGATCTTCGCTGTCCTGCTGGGCGCGTTCGCGCTACTCGCGGCTGCCAGTGTGGCCACGTTCCATCGTCCAGCCCCCGACGCCCGTTTCTGGCAGAGCCCGAACGCGTGCGGGCCGGTGGGTGCCGGATTGGCGTGGATGCTGGCGTGGGCGTTCGGGCACGTCGCCTCGGCGTTCGTGCCGCTCGTCGCCGGCCTGTGGGCGTGGAACCGGCTGCGCGACGAGGCGGTGTTGCCGCTGCTCTTAAAGACCGCGCTCGGCGCGTTGCTGGTGTTCGAAGTGTGCACGCTGTTCGGGCTCGCCTCGCTCGACCGCTGGACGTGGGCGGGAGGCTGGGGGCTCGCGGCCTCCCTGGCGCTGCAGACCTCACTGGGTGCGATCGGCTCGTGGGTCGTGGCCGGCGCGCTACTGCTGGCGAGCTCGCTCGCGGCGAGTGAACTGGGCTTCCACTGGATCGGCGCGCTCATGCACGGCGCGCTGGTGAGGCCGGTCCAGGGTGCGGCGTCCGTCTATGGCACCTGGCAGGAGGGACGCGCCGAGGCTACTCGCCTGGCGGCGCTCCAGCGCACGAAGGACGAGAAGCACGCGCGCCGACAGCCGAAGGTCAGCACGCCTGCCGCGGACCCTGACGAGCGCGGCGACGAGCTGCCCGCCACGAGCGTCGCACTGGCGCCGCGAGTCGCTGCCAGGGCGGACGTGGCACGGGCGATCTCGGTGCCCGTGATCAAGGCGCAGCCGAAGCCGAAGCCGCGCCCGGTCGAGGCAGCGCGGCCCTCGGGTCCGGCGCCACTCGAGGCACTGCCGCCGCTGTCGTTGCTGGAGCTGCCTCAGCAGCCCGAGGACCTCGTCACCGCCGCCGACCTCACCGCGCAGGCCAACCTGCTCGTGGCCAAGCTCGCGGACTTCGACATCGACGGTCGCGTCACCGAGATCCACCCGGGTCCGGTCGTGACCATGTTCGAGTTCGAGCCCGCCGCCGGGATCAAGGTCGGCAGCATCGTCTCGCTCGAGGACGACCTGGCCCTCGCCATGCGCGCCAGCAAGATACGCGTCATCGCGCCACTGCCAGGGCGTGGCACGGTCGGCGTCGAGATCCCGAACCCGCGCCGCCGTACGGTCTACCTGCGCGAGGTGTTGTCGAGTCCCAACTACGAGAAGAGCGACGCCGCGCTCAAGCTGCCGCTCGGCGTGGACGTGAACGGCCAGCCGTTCGTATGGGACCTTGCGCGCATGCCGCACGTGCTGGTCGCCGGTGCGACCGGCGCCGGCAAGAGCGTGTGCCTCAACTCGATCATCACCGGGCTGCTCTACCAGCATGACCCGCGCACGCTGCGCATCGTCATGGTGGACCCCAAGATGGTCGAGCTGTCCATGTACAACGGCATTCCGCATCTGGTGCTGCCCGTCGTGACCGACGCCAAGAAGGCGGCGCGCGCGCTGCGCTGGGCCGTAGGCGAGATGGAGAAGCGTTACAAGCTGCTCGCACAGGTGGGTGCGCGCAACATCACGACGTACAACGAGCGCGTCGCCAACGGGAAGATGCCAAAGGTCGAGGGTGAGGAGAAGCCGCCGGAGCGGCTGTCGTACGTGGTGGTCATCGTGGACGAATTCGCCGACCTCATGGTGCAGGTGCCCGGCGAGGTCGAGGAGCCGATCGCGCGCCTCGCTCAGATGGCGCGTGCCGTCGGCATCCACCTCGTGCTCGCCACGCAGCGGCCGAGCGTGGACGTCATCACCGGCGTGATCAAAGCGAACTTCCCCAGCCGCATCGCGTTCCGCGTCGCGAGCAAGGTGGACTCACGCACCGTCATCGACATGAATGGTGCTGAGAACCTGCTGGGCATGGGGGACATGTTGTTCCTGCCCTCCGGCAAGCCGGAGCCCTTCCGCGTGCACGGCGCGTTCGTGTCGGAGGAGGAGGTCACGCGTGTCGTGGACTTCTGGCGATCCAAGGCCGCGGTGCTCACCGCACCCGCGCCGCTCGCCACCGAGGTGAACGTGGCCGAGGGCGACGACTACGGCGAGGCGACCGACGACTTCATGGACGATGAACTGATCCCCGACGCGGCGAAGCTGGTGGTCATGCACAACCAGGGCAGTACGTCGCTGCTGCAGCGCCGCCTCAAGGTGGGTTACTCGCGCGCCGGCCGGCTCATGGACCAGCTTGAACAGTTGGGCGTGGTCGGACCGTTCAACGGTAGCAAGGCGCGCGACGTGCTCGTGGACCAGCACTGGTTGCAGCAGAAGGGATTCGAGTGACGCCCGTCCGCCGTGCGACCGCAATCCCCGCCAAGCCCAAACACGCCTCGCGTGGCACGCCCGCCCGCCGCAAGCCCTCGGCCCACGCGACCACCGCGGCCCCGCACGCGTCAGCGCCGCCGACGATCGCGTTCGTCACGCTCGGCTGCCCCAAGAACACGGTGGACAGCGAGCACATGCTGGGCGCGCTGGTGCGCGACGGCTTCCGCACCGTGAGCGATCCTTCCCACGCCGACGTGGCGGTGATCAACACCTGCGCCTTCCTGCAAAGCGCCGTGCGCGAGTCCAAGGCAGCGATCGCCGAACTCGCCGAGCTCAAGCGCCGACATCGGCTCAAGGGATTGATCGTGACCGGCTGTCTGGCGCAACGCTCGGGCGAGTCTCTGCTCGAGGAGTTCCCGCAGGTGGACGCCGTGCTCGGCACCGGGCAGTGGCGCGAGGTCGTCGGTGCCGCGCGCCACCTGCTGGGGGGCGCGCGCGAGCGCATCGTCCGTCGCGAGGACCCGGGCGGGGCACTCGATGCCGAGAGCCCACGCGCGCTGTCCACGCCGCGACACATCGCCTACTTGAAGATCAGCGAGGGCTGCGACCACCGCTGCACGTTCTGCATCATCCCGCAGTTACGCGGCGACCAGCGCTCCAAGCCGCTCGACCAGTTGCTGGCCGAAGCACGCATGCTCGTCGCGAGTGGGGTGAAGGAGCTGAACCTGATCGGGCAGGACACCACCGCCTGGGGCAGTGACCTGCCGGGCGGGCTGGAACTGGCCGACCTGCTCGCCGAACTCGACCAGGTCGAGGGCGTGAACTGGATCCGCGTGCAGTACACCTACCCGCGGCTGTGGAGCGACCGCCTCATCGAGACCTGGGCGCGCGCGAAGCGGGTGGTGCCCTACGTGGACATGCCGCTGCAGCACATCGCCCAGGACATGCTCCGGACCATGGCGCGGGCCATGACCGAGGAGCAGACCCGCGATCTGGTGCGCCGGATCCGGGCCGGGATCCCCGGCGTGGCGTTCCGAACCAACTTCATCGTAGGGTTCCCGGGCGAGACGGACGAGCACTTCGCAACACTGCTGCGCTACATCGAGGAGGAACCGTTCGAGAACGTGGTCGTGTTCGCGTATGAACGCGAGCCCGAGACGCCTTCTTACGCGAT
>CAZADU010000834.1:0-1533 GCA_964483945.1 uncultured bacterium | reverse complement strand
ATCGGGCGGAATATCTCCGCACGATCGTCGCGGAGGTGCAGCGGATCATCGGCCATCAGTTCTGGCTGGGGACGCAGGCGCTCGACATCGGCGCGATGACCGTTTTTTTCTATACCTTCCGCGAGCGGGAGGTGTTATTGGACTTTTTCGACAATCTCTGCGGGGCGCGGCTCACGACGAGCTGGTACCGCATCGGCGGGGTCGAGCGCGATCTGACGCCGTCGCTGATTGCCAAGTTGCGGGCGTTTCTCGATTATTTTCCTCCCAAGATCGACGAGTATCAGGTGTTTCTCGAGAAAAACCGCATCTGGCTCGCGCGCACCAAGGGGGTCGCGGTGATTTCGGCGGAGGACGCGTTGAGCTTCGGGCTCAGCGGTCCGACGCTGCGCGGCTCCGGCGTGGATTACGATCTCCGGAAATACGAGGCCTATGCGGCCTACCCCAAATGCGACTTCAACGTGCCGGTCGGCAAGAACGGCGACACCTACGACCGGTATTGGATCCGCGTGATGGAGCTGTACGAGAGCGTGAAGATCATCAAGCAATGCCTCGACCAGATGCAGGAGGGACCAATCATGGCCAGCGTGCCGAGCGTCACGCTGCCGCCGAAGGATCGCGTTTTCACAAACCTCGACTCCATGATCCAGCAGTTCAAGCTGTTCTCGCAGGGGTTCGACGCGCCTCCGGGGGAAATCTACTGCGGCACCGAGGCGCATAAGGGCGAACTCGGGTTTTACATCGTGAGCACGGGCGGCGGGAAGCCCTACCGGATGAAGATCCGCTCGCCCTCCTTTATTCACATGGGCGCGTTCGATCACATGTCGCGCGGGTACATGATCGCGGACGCGGTCACGATCTTCGGCACCTACGACATCGTGATGGGGGAATGTGATAGGTAAGATGAAGCTGGCGGGCAGGACGTTTCCTGCTCGCGCAACGCGCGGCCTGAGAAGCCCTCGCTCGGGAAAAGGCTCGTCTTGGCGCGCCTGGGGTGGGCGGGTGAGAAGGTAGCGCGCAATAGGAACGCCCCGCCCTCGCTTCGTGAGAGAGAGCGGCGGAAAAGGTAGAAGAGGAAGATCATGGGTTTAAAGCCGGCTACCAATCCTGACGTCGAAGCGGCGTCGATCGATCTGACGATCGACGGCCAGACCGTCACGGCCAAGGACGGCGTGTCGCTCTACGACGTGATCTCGAGCACGGGCAAGATCATCCCGGCCATGTGCTACCACTATACGTTCGATCCCTTCGGCTCCTGCGGCATGTGCCTGGTCATGCAGGAAGGGAAGAAGTCGCCGGTCCGCTCCTGCACGGCCAAGGCGACGGCCGGCATGGTCATCCGCACGGAAGGCGACGATCTGTTCCAGGCCAGAAAGAAGGCGGTCGAGAAGCACCTCTCGGTCCATCCGCTGGATTGCCCGGTCTGCGACGCGGACGGCCATTGCGAACTCCAGGATATGGCGTTCCAGCACCAGGTCACCACGCTGGCCAACGCCAAGCAGAAACTGATTCCGGAGGATACGCGCAGCCTCGTGC
>CAZADU010000833.1:0-8882 GCA_964483945.1 uncultured bacterium | reverse complement strand
CACCCGAGATCCTGCTGCGGCTGGGCGTGCGCGATCACGACAAGCTGAAGATCGAGGCGTTCTCCAAGATGGTGCCGACGGTGATCCTGTCGGGACCGCCTGGCGTGGCCGTGACCGGCGGCCGGCCGCAGGCTCAGGAGGTGGTGGCGTACTGGCCCGCATTGGTGCCGCGAGACCTCGTCCGCCCCTCGCTCATCACCGAAGCCGGCGAGCGCACGCTCGACTGGCCCACGCCGCTTCTGCCGACGCTGGAGCCGGCCGCGATCGAACTGCCGCCGTGGCCCACGGCGGCGGGCGAACCGGGCGACGACGTGGAGGTGGCGCTGTCCGAACTGGCGCACGCGCGCAGCGGCGACAAGGGCGACATGGCGAACATCGGAGTGGTCGCGCGAGCTCCCGAGATCTATCCGTGGCTCGCGGCCACACTCACGGCCGCGCGGGTGAAGGAGTACTTCACGGGCATCTGCATGGGCGAAGTGGAGCGTCACGAGGTGCCGAATCTCGCCGCGCTCAACTTCCTGCTCGGCGAATCGCTGGGCGGTGGCGGCACGGTGAGCCTGAGGTTGGACGCGCAGGGCAAGACGCTGTCGCACGCGCTGCTCGCGATGAAGGTGGTGGCACCGCGCGTGCTGTTGGACGCCGCTCGCCGCGACGACAACGCGCACCGGGTGCTGCTGGGCCTCAAGCCGAAGCCGGCGCGAAGCTAGCGCGCCCCGCGCCGGAAGTCCGAGCCGCGCGAGGCCTGAACGGCGGTGCGCCGCCCGGCGGCGCGGCGGCTAGGTCGGAACCCGCAACACGCTGCGGGAGAGCGTGTTGACTGGAATCATCTGTCCGGCTGCAACCCTCCGGGGCCCATCTCACGTATTGACAGATGATTTCAGAGTGATATCATTCTGAAAGCCTCGAAAGGAGCTCCGCCATGATCCGTGAGACCGCCGCGAACTGCCGCTCGGGCCGGTTGATGCTGTTCGTCCTGCCCGCCCTCATCGTGCTCGACATCTTCTGGCTCGTTCAATCCATTCGAGCCGAATCCGCACCCTGGATCCTCGTCTCCGCCGTCGGCATCGCCGTGCTCTCGATCATGCTCGGCGGGTTCTTCGTGGTCGAGCCCAACCACGCCTCGGTGCTCATGCTGTTCGGCTCGTACAAGGGCAGCGAACGACGCCCCGGCCTGTGGTGGGCGAACCCGTTCATGTCCAAGAAGCAGGTCACGCTGCGCGTGCGCAACTTCGAGGGCAACAAGCTCAAGGTCAACGATCACGACGGCAACCCCATCGAGATCGCCTGCGTTGTCGTGTGGAAGGTCGTGGACTCGGCCGAGGCCATCTTCGAGGTCGACAACTACGACAACTTCGTGCACGTGCAAAGCGAGGCCGCGCTGCGCAACCTGGCGACCGGCCACCCGTACGACGCGCACAACGATGGGCAGATGTCGCTGCGCGCCAACACCGCCGACGTGGCCGAGCTGCTCAAGCAGGAGATCCAGGCACGTCTCCAGAAGGCGGGCGTCGAAGTACTCGAGGCCCGCATCAGCCACCTCGCCTACGCGCCGGAGATCGCCAGCGCGATGCTGCGCCGCCAGCAGGCGAGCGCGGTGATCGCCGCACGTTCCAAGATCGTCGAGGGTGCCGTCAGCATGGTGCAGATGGCGCTGGAGGAGCTGGCCAAGCGATCGGTCGTCACGTTGGACGAGGAGCGCAAGGCCGCCATGGTGAGCAACCTGCTCGTGGTGCTGTGCAGCGAGCACGAGACGCATCCGGTGGTGAACACCGGTTCGCTCTACCAGTGATGACGCGACCCTTCACCCCGAACGACTGAGCGCGCCGTGGCGGAGCGCAAGGCCTTCCTGTTGCGGGTGGACCCCGCGGTCCTGGATGCCCTGAACCGCTGGGCGAACGACGACCTACGCAGCCTGAACGGGCAGATCGAGTTCGTGCTGAGGCGCTCGCTCCAGCGTGAGGGCCGCGCCCCGCGCGGGGACGCCCGGGGTGGTGGCGGGAGCCGTGCCGGGGAAGCGCAGGCGGACGGCGACCCGGGCGGCGACTGAACAGGCGCGGCTCACTCGCGCCGAGAACGCAATCGCCCCGGCGGGACGGACATCCCGCCGGGGCGATCGGATTGCGTGCCGCGAGACTACTGGAAGCGCTTCTTCAGCTCGCCCCACGTGGATGCCTTGGGTGCGCCGGCCCCGCACGTGGGCGTGCCGCCCTGCCACGTCGCGATGTGGCCGAAGCCGCCAAGGCCGTTGATGCCGGTGGTCAGCTCCACGTCGCGCTTTTGCGGTGTGGCGAGCACCATGCGCTCGATGACGATGCACGCAGGCTTCTCGCAGCCGGCGCAGGCGGCCGTGCCGTTGCTGCGCGCGTGATTGATCGTCAGCCGAAACGCGGCGTACGTGCGGCCCGGCGCGATAGTCTGGATGGCCTGCTTGGGCACGGCGATCACCATGCGCAGGTCGAGGCCGCGCGCGTCGATAGAGTGCGGCGCGTAGAGCCCGGTGGCCTGGCCGAGCCACGGGTCGTCGCACTCGGTCTCGCCGCTCACGTCCACGGACAGGCTTGACGAGTTGCGACGGCAGTCGCTCGCCGCCCACATGCGCCACCACGACGGCACCTCGCCGTCGGGGCTGGTGACGCGCAGGTACACTTCGATGCCGAGAAGATCGATGACGGCCGGCGTCTGGAACGAACCCACCAGCACCTCGGAGCCCGTGCTGCGGTCGCACGCGAAGTTGCGGTTGGCGGTGCCCTCGCAGGAGTTCCAGCGGATCGCCGCGCCGGTGGCATGCGCGGGGCCGGCGGCAAGGAGCAGCGCGAACACGAGTGCGACGCGTCTCAACACGACCTCCAAGGGGGTTCGCCGGCGGGTACCCGGCCGGACCGGGAAAGGCACGCCCCGCCGATCCTCGTGGGACGGCGAGGCGTCCTGAAAGTCTGCCGCGTGGCGCCAAGGCGCGCAAGGCGTCCGAGACGGGTGCGGTCCGGCCCGGGTACCGCGCTTATTCCTGGCGCTCGACCAGGCCTTCGCGGATGGCGAGCTGTGTGAGCAGCGCAATCGAGCGCAGTTCGAGCTTGCGCATGAGGGCGGCGCGATGCGTCTCGACCGTGCGGGCCGAGATGTCGAACTCCGCGGCGATCTCGCGCGAGGTGAGGCCGCGCGCGATGCCGGCCAGCACGTCGCGCTCGCGCGGGGTGAGCCGGTCGAGCGGGCTGGTCTCGCCGCGCACCGCCCGCGTCAGGGCTTCGGCAGCGGGCGCATTGTAGTAGGGCCGCCCCGCCATCACGCTCCGGATCGCCTCGGGCAACTCCTGCACGGCGAGGTCCTTGGACAGGTAGCCGTCCGCCCCTTCGCGCACGGCGCGCGCCACGTACTCGGCCTGAACGTGCAGCGACAGCACCAGGATGCGCGTGCCACCGCCGGCGTCGCGCGCCATGCGCAATACTTCGAAGCCGTCGCCCCCCGGCATGTGCAGGTCGAGCAACAGCAGGTCGGGCTCGAGCTGCGCCAAGAGCAGCAGCGCCTGATCGCCGCGCGACGCCTCGCCCACGACCACCATGCCACCGGTGGCCTCGAGCACGCGGCGCACGCCGGCGCGCACCAGTTCGTGGTCGTCGGCGAGCAGCACGCGCACCAGGCGATCGGTGCTCACGCGTCACCTCGTTCCGGCAGCAACGCTTCGACGCGCAGCCCGCCGTGCGCGGCCTCGCCGAACTGGAGCGTGCCGCCGGCGGCCGAGATGCGCTCGCGCATGCCGAGCAGGCCCAGGTGGGGCTTGAGGCCGTGCCGCATGCCGCGGCCGTCGTCCTCGACCACCAGCCGGCTGCCTTCGGCGGTGCGCGCCAGCGACAGCCACGCGCCCGAAGCCTCGGCGTGCCGTGCCACGTTCGTGAGCGCCTCCTGCGCCACGCGGTAGAACGCGAGTGCCGCCTCGGGCGACCAGTGCTGCGCCTCATCCGCTTCGACCTGCACGGGGATGCGCGTGCGCTGTGAGAAGTCCTCGGCCAGCGACCGCAGCGCGGGCACCAAGCCGAGGTCGTCGAGCACGCGGGGCCGCAGCAGCTCGCTCACGTCGCGGATGCGGTTCAGCACCTGTGCGACCCGCGCGCTGGCCTCGGTGCGGCCTTCCAGGTCCAGCTCGATCTTGAGCGCGGTGAGCGACTGGCCCGCGTCGTCGTGCAGTTCGCGCGCGATGCGGCGACGCTCCTCCTCCTGCGCGCGCAACAGCAGACCGGAGAGTTGCTCGAGTTGCTGGTTGCGCTGCTCCACGGCCGAGCGCTCCTCGCCCAGCACCAGTGCGAGCGTGCCCACGGCCACCACGAGCAACAGCGTGACGTCCATGAACACGCCCAGCATCACGCCCGAACCCTGCGAGCGCAGCAGCGGGTAGTCGAGGTGGTGCAGCCCCCACACCATGAACCCCCACGCCAGGAGCCGCGCACCCACCGACGGCGAGCGCCGGCCGTGGCGCAGGAACACGATGCCGGTGCCGAAAGTGACCACCGACAGCAGCAGTGCGGAGGACATGCCGGCCGCGGCCATGTCGTGCATGACGAACACCGCGAACCACGCCCAGCCCACTGCCAGCGCGGGCAGTGCGGCGTAGGCCGGCCGCCACCGCGCGCGTGTCGCGAACTGGAGGGCGGCCCACAGCAGCAGCAGGCCCGAGCCGAGCGTGACCACCTGGTGCGCGAACAGCCACGGCAGCTCGCGCCGCACCATGTAGCCCGCGATCAGCCCCAGTCGCAGCGCGTAGACGAACCACGCCGCGGCCCACGTGGCGTGGTGGCGCTGGGATCGCTGTCGCCAGAGCCCGAAGTGCACGCCGGCCAGCGCCAGAGTGCACAGGGCCTGGAACAGGAGTGCCGCGGAAGTCTCGAGGTCCATGAGAGGCCCGGGGTCCTTGACCGGGTCGGGCCGAGTCTGCGGGTTAGTGCTGTCTAACGACTAGCTAGAGACTCACATGGGCCCTGTCCCTCACTGTGGAGCCTCGCATGCTGTCCGGCAAGCACCTGCACGACGGAGACCTCCCGCCCAGCCAGGAACACGTCCTGCATGCCATCTGGGAGCTTCGCTCCAAGCGCGCCAACGCGCCACGTGCAACAGCGCCGCGACGTGCACGACCGCCGCAAGGGCTCGCGCACGCCGCTCTGACCGCAGCGCTCGGCGGGTGCCTGCTGCCCTGGAGTGCCGACACGCTCCTCTCGGATGTACCGCGAGCCCCGAATGTGAGGCATCGGGGCCCGCGGGCGTGACGCTTCGATCCGCTGAGAGTCGTGCAGCGACAGCGGAACAGCTTCCTGGCTATTTCGCTGTCGCTAGTGATAGGCGGAACTTAGGCACGCGACAGGAACTCCCGGACGACGAACGCGGTAAACTCGCGCTCCCGGACGACGAACGCGGTAGGCTCGCGGCCCGCGCGCCCAGTTTTGGGAGTGGATTCGCCGGAGAGCCTGTCACAACATGTGCCTGTTCCCAGCCGCCCCCCGATTCGCCCAGCCCAGGAGGCATTCATGCCCCGCACCCGCCTGTTGGCACTCGCACTTCTGCTCGCCTCAGGAACCGCGAGCCTGTCCGGCTGCTCCAATGAGCCCTCCTCCACCTCGCCGCCGGTCGCCACCGGGCCGAACTTCGACTTCTCGTTCCTGCAGACGGGCACGTCGCACGAGTTGCCGTTCATCACCGTGGGGTCGTGGGACTATCGGTGCGTGCCGCACGCCGGCGGAGGGATGACCGGTACGGTGATCGTGTCCGCGTCGGCGCCGAACGATTCGGCTCTCGTGCAGGTCGGTCCGGGCGACGCGTTGGTGTTCCAGCCGGTCAGCGTGACCATCAAGTCGGGCGGCAAAGTGCGCCGGGTGAACGTGAGTTCGATGACGAACCACACCGTCACGCGCTGAATGCCGGACCGTGCGGAGCGCCGCGGGCGCTCCGCACAAGTGAGCCTGCGCTGCCGCGTCACGATTCCCTGACAGCCGCGACTCCGTGACGCTCGCGGTGTGATCCCCGCGACGCACTACTGTGTCGCCATGTGGCGTGCACGCCACATCCGCGTCGCGCGTCGGGGCTCGCGCCGGGCCGGGTGTACTTCGCTAACTCCTTCGCCGCACGCTGACTCGGGGGCCGTGCCGGGCACTGGCACGGCCCCTGCTCTATGCATCTGCGAAGGCAGCGCACCAGGTCCCGGAGGAACCCATGAACACTCTCACCTATTCGACGCGCTGGATCGCCGCGGGTCTGCTCGCCGCCACCGTGCTGTCCCTGGCCACGCCGGCGTCCGCGGGGCACGGCCGTCGCTACAAGAATGTGGGTCATTCCGCTCCGTATCAGAGCGTGGTCGTCACCCGGCATTCGAGCGGCGCCGGCCCGGTCCTCGCGGGGCTCATCGGCGGCTTCATCCTCGGTGCCACGGTCGCCCATGCACAGCCGGTCGTCGTGCACGAGCGCGTCTACTCGCACCCGGTCGCGTCTTACCGTTACTACGACCCCTACGAGCGCATCTGGTTCGACTCGCTCGACGACTGCGAGTACGGCCACTACCGCGGCCACTCGCGCGTCATCCACGTCATCGACACGGGCAGCGGCCGGCACGTGCGCACGCTCCGGTACGGCGACGGGCACTGGTATCGAGTGGAGGGCCGCCACAGCCACCACGATCACGGGGACTGCGACTGACGTCACGGTCGCGTCCGCAGGGAGTGGGTCCGCGGCGGTGGAGCTGGAATAAACGGGGAGCGTCCAGGCTCGCACGGCTGACCCACTGAATCACGAGAGGGCGGCACCGAGAGGTGCCGCCCTCTTTAGTCATCGAGCGCGAGGTGGTGGTCTCGAGCCGAGCCTTCCGCGCTCAAGCCGCGAGGATCTGCTCGGTGTCGGCGCGGTGCTCCTCGGGCGGGATCACGCGCACCACGCTCCGGTGAAGCGGCATCGGTGTCCACAGCTCAGCCTCACCCTCCGGCGCCACGCCCCCGGGGGCCAACAGCACACGGCAGTTGGGCCGCATCACGTCGTCGGGGTTCGGGCTCATGGACAGCACCACGTGTCCCGACGAGGTCTGCATGACCGTGCCGGCGGGGTACAGGCTGACGGTGCGCAGCAGCGCCCACAGCACCGCCGGGTCGAAGTTGACGCGGTTGGGGCCCATCAGGATCTGCAATCCCTCGAACGCGGTGCGCGGCCGCCGGTAGTAAGCGCGGTGGGCGGTGATCGCGTCGAAGCAGTCGGCCATCGCCACGATGCGCGACATGGTCGCTTGGCCCCACTCCACCGTGGGCTCGGGATAGCCCGTGCCGTTGTAGTTCATGTGGTGCTCGAGGCAGCCGCGCATGGCGTCGATCATGACCTGCGTGAGGCCGGGCATGCGTGACACCATCACGGCACCCTCGATCGGATGACGTTTCATCTGTGCCCACTCCCCGGCATCGAGCGCTCCGGGCTTGCGCAGCACGTCGCCCTCCACGCTCATCTTGCCCAGGTCGTGCAGCAGGCCGGCCACGCCGAGGTCGGCCAGCGCCTGACGCGGCAATTCCAGCATCTGGCCCATGCCCACGCACAACACGGACACGTTGACGCAATGCGCGTACGTGTACTCGTCGTGGTCCTTGAGCGCGGTGAGGCCGACCAGCGAGAACTCGCTCTTCATCACACTGTCCACGATCGGCTGCACGACGCGCTTGGCGTGACGCAGGTCGGGCCGTCCGCTGGCGCGTGCCTTGAGCAGGACCTTGCGCGTGCCGACCATGGCCCTCCAGTACACCTGCTTGGCGCGCGCGCGTTCCTGCATCGGCTTGGGCAGGTCCTCAAGCTCGCGCGCGAGGTCCTCGGCGTCCACTTGCGAGGCCGGCAGCGGCACGATGTTGTGTACCGATGCCTCGTCCACCATGTCGGGCAGCTTGGGTGCGAGCGCAGGGTCCTCGGCCGCGAGGAAGATCTGGAAGAAGCGCTCCACCTCGGGCTCGGTCACGCCCTGCAGGAACCGCAGGCCGCCCGTCTGGCGGCGAGCGAAGTCCGCGAGTAGCGCGTGGTACGGCCCCATGAGTGCGGTGCTGGCCTTGACTCGCACGCCGTTCAAGTAGAAGTAGTCCGCCACTGCCACCAGCGCGACCTCTTCCTCCTCGTCGAACATCTTACGCAGCAGCGTCATGAATTCTTGAAGTTGGCGCTGGAACGCCATGTTCGACACGTCGTACGTGCGCGCTGTGCGCATGAGCGCAACCAGTCGCTGCACCAGCAGTCCGCCCAAATCGATGAAGATCTGGCCCGACGAAGCCTCGTCGCGCGGTTCGCCGCTCATGCCGCCATCCGATTCTGCAACGCCAGCGCGCACGCTTGGCGCACGGGCGCGCGGCGGGACTGCGCGCCGGCCTCGAGCACGGCGAGTGCGCGCGGCGTGCCGATGCGCGCCAGGCAGCGCGCGACAGCATGGCGATGCACCTCCTGGTCCCGGTCGAACCAGTTGCCGCCGTTGATGGCCTGCTCAAGTTCCGGCATCACTTCGTCGCTCGCAGTCGAGGCGATGGCCGCGTAGATCGCGCGCCGCTCGTCGACCGGGCGCTGCAGGAACTTCTCCTGCGCGATGTAGGCGGTGACGTAGCGCGCCACCGCTGGGTCGCGCGCCGCCGAGAGCTGCTCGAGCACCTGGCAGAACACGCGGCTGTCGGCGTGCTCGAGCGCCTTGATCAGCACCGGACGCGCGAGCCGCAGTTCCACACCCTGCAGTGCGGTGACCACTTCGCTCACCACGCGCGGGTCGGGGTAGCGCACCGCGTTCGCCAGCATCGGCACCACGCTCGGACTGCGCACCCAGCCCAGGATGTGCACGACATTGCGCACCACGTACCAGCGCTGGTCGTTGACCCATGGTGCCAGCCGCGCCGGGTTGTCCT
>CAZADU010000832.1:0-2845 GCA_964483945.1 uncultured bacterium | reverse complement strand
GCTGCTCGCACTGGCCTATCGCCCGACAACGCCCAACGCCGCGCTGCTCACCACGCTGGCCTTGCTGCTGCTGCTGGCGTTGTCGCTGCGCCGAGCGGGTCAGCCGCGCGTGCTGGAGAGCGCGGCGGTGACCGCGTTCGGTGTGATGTACGTGGGCTGGCTCTCAGCCCACTTCGTGCTGCTGCGCGAACTGCCGTGGCGTGCCGGGTTGGCGTACTCCGACGGCGCCTCGCTCGTGCTGTTCGCGTTCCTGGTCACCTGGAGCTGCGACACGGGGGCCTACCTGACCGGGCGGTTGTTCGGACGCACGCGACCGTGGGCGGTGATCTCGCCACGCAAGACACTTGAGGGCTCGCTGGGCGGGTTCTTGTTCGCCATCCTCGGCTCGCTCATCGCCTCCGCCACGTTCCTGCGAGCCGAAGGCGGCACCGCGCTCCTGCCGTGGCCGCATGCGATCGTGGTGGGTGCGCTCGTCGGCGTGTGCGGGCAGGTGGGCGACCTGGTCGAATCGCTGTTCAAGCGTGACGCGGCGAGCGGCGACTCCTCCGACCTGATCCCGGGCCACGGCGGGGTCCTCGACCGCTTCGACAGCCTCTACTTCGGCGCACCCATCGTGTACTACTACCTGCGCGCGGCCATCTTCCAGGTGCCTTAGGGTTCGGGCGGCTTCCCGAACCGCGGAGTGTCGATGAGCGCACGTCAGGAACTCGCCATTCTCGGCTCGACCGGCAGCATCGGCGAGCAGACGCTGGACGTGGCCGAACGCGAGCGCGAGCGCGTGCACGTCGTCGCACTCGCCGCCGGCCGCTCACTGGACCGCCTGTGCGAGCAGGCCGCGCGCTGGCAGCCGGCCCATCTGGCGCTCGAACACGCGACCGACATGCGTGCTGCGCGCGAGCGTCTGCGTGCCGCCGTCCCCGGCGCCGACGTCGAGGTGGGGCCGGGCTCGGCCGCCCGGCTCGCGGCGCGCTGTGGCGCCGGCGTGGTGCTGAACGGCATCGTCGGAGCGGCGGGGCTGGCCGCCTCGCTCGCCGTACTCGACCGTGGCGTGCGCCTGGCGCTCGCGAACAAGGAGACGCTCGTCATCGGCTCCGAGCTGGTCGCCGCCTCGCTCGCGCGGGCCGGCGGCGAACTCATCCCCGTCGATAGCGAACACTCGGCGGCACTCCAGTGCCTGCAGGGCCGCCCGCCGGCGGAGGTGGCGAAGCTCACGCTCACCGCCTCGGGCGGGCCGCTTCGCCAGCACATCGACTGGCGGCGCGCCACGCCCGCCGAGGTGCTGGCGCATCCGGTGTGGACGATGGGCCCACGCATCACCACGGACTCGGCCACGCTGTTCAACAAGGGGCTCGAGATCCTCGAGGCGAGAGCACTCTTCGACCTCGCCTGGGAGCAGTTGGACGCGGTCATCCATCCGCGTGCCGTGTTGCATGCCATCGTCACGTTCCGCGACGGCTCGCTGGTCGCGCAGGCCGCACACGCCGACATGCGGCTGCCCATCCAGCTGGCACTGTCGTGGCCCGAGCGCTGGGCCGAGGCCGTGCCCGCGCTGCCGGTCACCGCGCTGGCCGGGCTCGAAATCGAACCCATCGAGCCGTCACGGTACCCCGCGTTCGACTGTGCGCTCTCCGCCGGGCGCGCCGGGGGCACCGCCCCCTGCGCGGTCAATGCGGCCGACGAGGTGGCCGTGCAGGCGTTCCTCGACGGCCGGCTCTCACTCGGGCGCGTGCCCGAGGTATTGGAGCGCGTGCTCGCGGCACACGATGCTCAGCGCGTCGAATCGCTTGAGCAACTGCGCGCGGTGGACGACTGGGCGCGCGATGCCGCGCGCCGCGCGGTGGACGCGTGAGCCGTCCGGTGATCGCGCTGCGCCTGCGGGCACTCGGCGACGTCACGCTCGCCACGGCGGCGTTTCGTTCGCTGGCCGAGGGCCACCCGGGCTCCCCCTTGCACGTGGTGACCGAATCGCGCTTCGCACCCCTGCTCGAAGGACAGCCGGGCATCGCGCGCGTATGGCCGCTCGAACGCACGAACCGCAGCAGCTTCCAGGTCGTCATGGCGCTGCGCGCCCTCAAGCCGGCGCTCGCGGTGGACTTCTTCGGCAACACGCGCAGTGCCATCGTCGCCCGCGCCTCGGGTGCGGCGCGCGTGTGGGGGTTCGACATGCGCGGTCGGCGCGCGCTCTACCATTCCACGGTGCCGCGCGTGGCGCACCCCTCGCCCGAGCGACGGGAGTATGCGGCCGCCTCGATGCTTCGCCTGGCTCGAGCGGCCGGCGGCGCGGACGTGCCGGCCCGGCCGCACCTCTCGCTCACCGAACGCGCGCGCCGCGACGGCGCAGCGGCATTGGCGGACGCGGGTGTGGCCGATCCGTCGCGCACGGTCGCACTGGTGCCGGCGGGCTCGTGGCCCAGCAAGACGTGGCCGCTTTCACACACGGCGGTGCTCGCGCGCCGGTTGCTCGGCGACGGGCACGAGGTGCTTGCGATCGGCGGCCCTGGCGAGGAGGCCGTGCTCGCCCGGCTGGCCGCCTTGGCGCCCGGAGTGCGCCGCCTGCGCGCCGCCGACGTCGCGGTGCTGGCGGGTGCCATCGCGCCGCTGCGTGCGCTCGTGGGCACGGACAGCGGACCGCGCCATCTCGCCATCGCGTTCGGCGTACCGACGTTCACGTGGTTCGGCCCCGCGCACCCGGGCGCATGGACGCCGGACGACCCCCGCCATGGCCTGTGGCGCACCGCCTTGCCGTGCCGCGCATGCGAGCGCACCGTGTGCCCGCATTGGAACTGCCTGCCCGCCCTGGCGCCGGAACAGGCGGTCTCGCTTGTACGCGCACATCTCGAACGGT
>CAZADU010000831.1:0-2093 GCA_964483945.1 uncultured bacterium | reverse complement strand
CGCAGCTGACGGCCGGCGAGGCCCCCTCGCGGGACGTGTTCCAGCGCCTGTCTCAGAACGAGCGCTTTTCGGCCGGGACGCTCAAGGCGAGCATGGCGCAGATTCGCCAGATCCTCGCCGCCCCGCCGGTCGCCCCCACTGCGGGCCGCTCGGCGGCGGCCCGCGGCCACTGACCGTCCGGCCCCCGTCCCGGCCCCGCCGGCCGGGACGGGGGCACGAAGGCCGTTCGTCACCTCCCGGCGTGCGCCGGTCGAGGCCCTGACACTCTTCCGAGGCCGGCGTGCTCCAATAGTGGACATGTTCCGCCACCTTTCGGCCCTCGCTCTGGCGCTCACCCTCGCCGTCCCGACGGCGGTGCTCGCCGCCCCCACGCCGCCCGGGGTGCGCGCATTCGGGATCGCCCGCCTCAAGTACGGCGGTGGCGGCGATTGGTACGGCAACCAGACCTCGCTCAAGAACCTGCTCGCCGCACTGCGCGAGCGCACCGACATCGCGGTGGCGGGTGACGAAGCCGCGGTGGTGGAACCCGGCTCGGCGACGCTGTTCCAGTACCCGTTCGTGTTCGCGGCCGGACATGGCAACATCAAGTTCACGGACGCCGAGGCCGCAAACCTGCGGCGCTGGCTCGACTCGGGTGGTTTCCTGTGGGTGGACGACGACTTCGGGCTCGCGCCCTCGTTCCGCCGCGAGATGAAGAAGCTGTTCCCCGATGCCGAGTTGGTGGAACTTCCGTTCGACCACCCGGTATTCCGCACGCCGTACGCGTTCCCCGCCGGCCTGCCCAAGATCCACGAGCACGATGGCGGTCCGGCGCGGGCGTTCGGCATTGTCCGCGACGGAAGGCTCTGTGTATTCTTCTCCTTCGACAGCGACCTCGGGGACGGCCTCGAGGACGCGGAGGTGCATCACGATCCTCCCGACAAGCGTGAGGAAGCGCTGCGCATGGCGATGAACCTCGTCCACCACGCGCTCACCTACTGACACGGCTGGGCCGCCCCAATCCCATGACCACTCGCCCGACCGACTCCCCGCTCCGCACGCGCCTGAGGGCCGTCTACACCCGCGTGCGCCGCGCGCTGGTGCTGCGGCACGCACTGCGGGCGAGCGCGGCCGCCGTGGTGCTGCTGGCCGCCGCCGTGACCGCGGGGCTCGCCCTGCCGCGCACACCGGGCACGGCGTGGGCGCGGCTGCTGCTGTTCGCGCTCGGCTCTGGGGGCGCGCTCGCCGTGGCCGTCGTGGCCTCGTGGCGCGACTCGCCGCGCTGGGATGCGTGGCTGGAGTCGCTCGAGCATCGCTTCGAGGGGCTGCGCTCATGGCTGCGAAACGCACTCGAGTTCGAGGCCACACCGTCGGCGCACACCTCCGCGGAGTTGGCCGGCGCGGTGCGCGAGCAGGCCGCGAGCCGGTTGACGGGCATTCCGCTCGACGGCACCGTGCCGCCGCTTGGCGCGCGCGCTCCGCTCATCGCAGCGCTCGCTGCCGTGCTGTCCCTTGGGGCCGCGGCCACGATGGCGCCGGCCGACACGGTCGAGGCCTGGCGCACGATGTGGTCGCCCGGCTCGGCCGCACCGCCGGTGGGTATCGCGGTGGAACCCGGCGACGTCACCCTTGTGCCCGGCGCATCGCTGTCCATACGCGCCCGCATCGAGGGTAGCGCCGACTCACCGCGGCTCGCGGGTGATGGCGCCTCGCCCGCGCCGGTGTTGGAGTCGTCCGAGAACGGGCAGCGTCGCTGGCGCTTCGACTTGCCGCCGGTGACCGCGCCGCGCGACTACGCCGTGCGCGTGGCGGCGAGTTCGAGCCCACGCTATCGCATCGCGCTCGAGGGCGAGCCGCGAGCCGTCAGCTTCGCCATCACGCTCACCGCGCCCGCCTACGCCCGGCTGCCGCAGCAGGCGGTGAGCGGCACGCGCGGCGACATCGCGGCGCTCGCCGGGTCGAGCGCGAGCATCGAGGTGACGTTCGACCGCGACCTGGAGTCCGTCTCGGGCGCGCTCGAGCGCGGGACCGCGCAGACGTGGAGCGCGGTCACACCGCGGCGCTGGCGCGGCATGCTGCCCGTGGCCGGCGACGGCGGCTGGGAGTTGGTCGCG
>CAZADU010000830.1:0-17001 GCA_964483945.1 uncultured bacterium | reverse complement strand
GCGGGTGTGCTGTCCCGCCGCTCCGGCGTTCCGGCGCGCTGGACGTTTGCCGCGACGATGGTGCTCGTCGAAGAACTGCGCGGTTCGGGCGACCTGGGATTCCCGTGGTTCCAGCCCGGATACACGCAGCACGCGCTGCCCACGCTGCAACTGGCCGCACTGGGCAGCGTGACGCTGGTCACCCTGTGGCTGCTGCTTGTGAATGCCGCGTGGGTCGAGGTGCTCCGCCGGCGCACTCCGGCCGTCGTGGTGGGCGCACTGCTGCTGCTGGCCCTGCCGCTCGGCTGGGGCACGTGGGTGGTGCGCGCGCGCACCGAGCCGGCGGGTCCGCTCATCGCGCTGGTACAGGGGAACGTGCCGGGTGAGATCAAGTGGGCGGGCACGCACCAGCAGCAGATCCTCGACACGTTCGTCGCCCTCACCGATTCCTCGGCGCGTGCGACACGTCCGCGGCTCGTGCTGTGGCCCGAGACGGCGACGGGCTCCTACCTGCGCCGCGATCCGGTTCAGTCGGTGCAGGTCGCACAGCTGGCGGCGCGTGTGGGATGCCCGGTGTTGTCGGGCTTCGCGCACTGGATGCTGGGCCCCGATGGTAAGCCGCGTCCCTACAATGCGGCCGGGATGTGGAATCCCGACGGTTCGCTGTCGGCGTGGTGTGCCAAGCGCCACCTGGTGCCGTTCGGTGAGCGGGTGCCGTTTCAGAGCTGGTTCCCGGTGCTGGGGAAGTGGGACCTGGGTCAGGCCGAATGGCAGCCCGGACCGCACAGGGTGCTGCTGCCGGGGCCGGGTGCGAGCGGCGACTCGCTGGCGGTGCTCATCTGCTTCGAATCCATCTTCCCCGACCTCGCGCGACAGGATGTGCGCGCCGGTGCTCGCGTGCTGGTGAACATCACCAATGACGAGTGGTTCGGAGACGGTGCGGCACTGCAGCAGCACGCCGCCATGGCGCCCTTCCGCGCCGTGGAGCATCGCGTGCCGCTGCTGCGCTGTGCGAACACCGGCATCACCGCAGTGATCGACGCCTACGGTGTGGTGACCGCGCGCTTGCCCGTCTTCCAGGCGGGCGTGCTCGTCGCTCCGCTGCCCGCGGCGGGGCCGCGCACGCCGTACACGGCAGCGGGAGACTGGCCGGGCGCGCTGGCGCTCGTCGCGGTCGTCGCGCTGGCGCTGGCGCCGAGACGGCACGTCGCGAGCTGACCGTGCGCGCCAGGCGCGTGCGCGTTGACGCCCTTCGCACGCGCGGCTAGATTGCCTGTTCCTCAAGCGACTCGCCGGACCTTCCTCCTTGGAGACCCGCCATCGTGTCGCCGGTTCCGCCGAAAGTCCTCGGATCCTACCGCGCCGTGACGCGGAGAACTCGGGTGCCCGGGCGGGGTCGCGCGTGAACCGCGCGGTCGCCATCCTCGGTGCCACCGGGCTCGTCGGGCGCACCATGCTCGAGATACTCGAGCAGCGCGCGTTCCCGCTGGACGAGCTGCGCCTGCTGGCCAGCGAGCGCTCCGCCGCCCGCACGTTGCGCTTTCGCGGTGCGGACGTGCCCGTGCAGGCCGTGAGCGAATCCTCGTTCGCGGGCGTGTCGCTGGCGCTGTTCGCGACTTCGGCGGAATTGTCCCGCCGATGGGTGAGCGTCGCCCAGGCCGCGGGCGCACGCGTGGTGGACAGCTCCAGCGCATTCCGCATGGAGCCGGACGTGCCGCTGGTGGTGCCCGAGGTCAACGGTGAGTTGCTCGATACGCGCCCCACGCTGGTGGCGAACGGCAACTGCGTGGCCATCCCGCTGGTGATGACGCTGGCGCCGCTCACCCGGCTGGCCCGACTCGAGCGGGTCACGCTCGCCAGCTACCAGTCGGTCTCGGGCGCGGGGCTCGAAGCCGTCGACGAACTGGAGCGTGGCGTTCGCGGCGGTCTCGAGGGCCCGCCGCCGAGGCGCGCCGACGGCGGGGCGCCGTTTGCCTACAACGTCATCCCGCACATCGACCGCTTCGACGACGAGGGCTGGACGGGCGAGGAGCGAAAGATCGTCAACGAGACGCGCCGCATGCTCAGCTTGCCGCAACTCGCGATCACGCCGACCGCCGTGCGCGTGCCGGTGCGCGTCGGGCACTCGGCCGCGGTCGTGGTCGTGTTCGATCGCGCCGTGGAGCCTGCGGTGGCGCGCGCGGCGTGGACGGCGTTCCCCGGTGTCCGCGTGGTGGATGAGCCGGGAAGCGAGCGCTACCCGATGCCGCTCGACGCTGCGGGCCTGGACGACGTGCTGGTGGGTCGCGCACGCCGCGACCCGTCGGACCCGCTCGCACTCGTCTACTTCCTCTCTTCTGACAATCTGCGGAAAGGCGCGGCCTTGAACGCCGTGCAGATCGCCGAGCGGCTCTCCGGAGTTGCGGCCGGCGCGCGGTGAAGGCGCGAACGTTCCGGCTGACGGTGGCGTATGACGGCACCGCGTTCCACGGGTGGCAAAAGCAACCTGGGGTGCGCACCGTGCAGGGTGAACTGGAGGGGGCGTTGGCGGTGGTGCTGGAACGTTCGGCGGTGACGGTGGCGGGTGCGGGGCGCACCGATGCCGGCGTGCACGCGCGCGGCCAGGTGGCCTCGTTCCAGCAAGCGACCCACCTCCCGGCGCGGGCATTCCCGCCGCTGCTCAATAGCTCGCTGCCACGCGACATGCGGGTGACCACTGCGACCGAGGAGCCCGCAGGCTTCCACGCACGCCACTCCGCGCGCGCGCGGCGCTACGTCTATCGGCTGCTCGCCGCCTCCGACGTGCTCGCCGAGCGCTACGCGTGGAGGCCACCCGTACTGCCGCCGCTCGTCGCGCTCGCGGCGTCGGCCGCGCCGCTCCCCGGGACGCACGACTGCACGGCGTTCCAGACGGTGAGCCGCACGCCCGCCGACCCGGTCTGTCGTGTGGACTCCGCGCAGTGGACCGCGCGCGAGGACGGCGCGCAGTTCGAGGTGGTCGCGGACCACTTCCTGTACCACATGGTGCGCAACCTGGTCGGCACCTCGCTCGTGGCTGCGGCGAAGCCAGACCCGGCAGCACACATGCGCTCGGTGCTGGAATCACGCGACCGCCGCCGTCGCTCGTCGCCGGCGCCGCCGCAAGGCCTGTCTCTCGAGCAGGTCTACTTCGAGGGAGAGGCATGGTCATGAAGCGCTGGCGGCCTTCCATCCTGTTCGCGGTCGGCGTTGTGATGGGCGTCGCCGTCACCGCCGGCGTGCTGCGCGGAGGGCCGCGCACCGATGCCCGGCGTGTGGACCCCGAGTCGGTGTCGCGCTCGCGACGCACCGCCATCGTCTCCGCGGCCGAGCGCGTGAGCCCGACGGTCGTCACGGTGAGCGTGGTGGCCACGCGGCTGGTGCGCGCGGATCCCTTCGGGACGCCGTTTCGCGACGACTTCTTCGACCGGTTCTTCCCGCCGAGTGTCTACCGTGAGCGCGTGCCGGGGCTGGGCTCGGGTGTGATCGTGGATGCCGACGGCATCGTCGTGACCAACTCGCATGTGGTGCGCAACGCTGACGAGATCCGCGTGAACTTGCCGGACGGACGGCGCTTCGAAGCCAAGCTGATGGGCGATTCGCCCGTCTACGACCTCGCCGTGCTCAAGATCGAGGGCGACAAGCTCCCGGTGGCGAGGCTCGGGAACAGCGATTCGCTCGTGGTCGGGGAGTGGGCCATCGCGATCGGCAATCCGTTCGGCTACCTGATCGAGGACTCGCAGCCCACCGTGACCGCGGGAGTGGTGAGCGCGACGCGGCGTGACATCAAGGCCGAGGCGACATCCTCCGGAATGTACAAGAACATGATCCAGACCGACGCCTCGATCAATCCCGGCAACAGCGGCGGCGCCTTGGCGAATGCCGACGGCGAGGTGATCGGCATCAACGCGTTCATCTTCACGAGCGGAGGGGGCTCGATCGGACTCGGGTTTGCGATTCCCATCAACCTCGCCAAACGTGTCATCGCCGAGATCCGCCGCTACGGCCGGGTGCGGGTGGCGTGGCCGGGCATGAGCCTGCAGGCGGTCACGCCGGCGCTGGTGCAGCGGCTGGGCTGGACCGAGTCGGGCGGCCTCGTGGTCTCGGGCATCGACAAGGGCGGGCCCGCCGACCGCGCGGGGATCCAGCCGCTCGACCGCATCCGCCGAGTGAACAGCCGGGTCACGAACGATGTCGAGGACGCGCAGAGCAGCATCTATGGCTCCCAGGTGGGGGACAAGCTCACGCTCGAAGTGGACCGCGACGGGAAGCCCCGGACGGTCACGCTCGTGCTCGAGGAGGCGCCGGGTCGCTGACATGATCGAACGCTACTGCCGACCCGAGATGGCCGCCGCCTGGAGTGAAGAGCGCAGGCTCAAGTGGTGGCTCGATGTGGAGCTCGCCATGACCGAAGCTCGCGAGGAACGCGGCGATGTGCCCGCGGGCACGGTCGTGCGCATCCGGGAGCGCGCGCGGCTCGACTTGGCGCGCATGCTCGCGATCGAGTCCGAAGTGCACCACGATGTGATCGCGTTCCTGAGCATGGTGGCCGAGAGCGTGGGCGACGATGCGCGGCACCTGCACACCGGCATGACGTCCTCCGACCTCGTGGACACCGCGCTCGCCTGCCAGATCCAGGACGCGGGCCGGCTGCTGGCCAGCGAGCTTCAGCGCGTGCGCCGTGCCGCATGGGCGCTGGCGCAGAAGCACCGCCGTACGCCCATGGTGGGCCGCTCGCACGGCGTTCACGCCGAACCGATCACGTTCGGGCTCAAGTGCCTGGTGTGGTCCGAGGAACTCGGGCGCGGGCTCGACCGTCTGCAGGCGGGGCTGGCCGGCTGTGCCGTGGGCAAGTTCAGCGGTGCGATGGGCACGCTCGCGCATCTGAGCGCGGAGCTCGAGACGCGCGCGCTGTCGCGGCTGGGGCTCGAACCGGAGCCGGTCGCGAACCAGGTCGTGCAACGGGACCGTCATGCGGCGCTGCTGTGCGCCATCGCTGTTGCGGGCGGCACGCTCGACAAGATCGCGACAGAGATACGCCATCTCATGCGCACCGAGGTGCGCGAGGCCGAGGAGCCGTTCACCGACCGGCAGAAGGGCTCCTCGGCGATGCCGCACAAGCGCAATCCGGTGCGTTGCGAACGCGTCTCGGGGCTGGCGCGGCTGCTGCGCGCCTACGCGCAGGCCGGGCTCGAGAACCAGCCGCTGTGGCATGAGCGCGATATCAGCCACTCCTCGGTGGAGCGGGTGGTGTTCCCGGACGCGTTCCTGACCGCTCACTTCATGGCGCACGACCTTGCTTACGTGCTCGAAGGGCTGCGCGTGAACGAGTCACGCATGCTCGCGAATCTCGAATCGGGGGGCGGGCTCGTGCATTCGCAGACCGTGCTGCTGGCGCTCACGGACGCCGGGCTGGCGCGCGACGAGGCGTATCGCGTCGTGCAGCGCCACGCGCTCGCCGCTGCGGACGGCGGCACGCCATTCCGCGAGGCGCTCGCGGCCGACCCCGTGGTGCGCGAGAAACTGCCGCCCGATCGACTGGCCGCGTGCTTCGAACTGTCCCGGCACTTGCGCAGTGTTGACGCGATCTTCGCCCGCGCCGAGGAACCGCTGGCATGAGCCTGCTCACCGCCGGCCGCGAGGCTTGGACGCGCGAAGAGGCCGCCGATCCGGCCGCGGTCTCCTCGAGGCTCAAGCAGCGCGGCGTCTCGCTCGATGCCGACGAGGTGCGACTGCTGGGCGAGTTGCTCAGCCGTCCGCCGCGCTGGGCCGAGGCCGTGTTGTTCGGCATACTGTGGAGCGAACACTGCTCGTACAAGAGCACGCGCCATCTGCTCAAGCGTCTGCCGACGCAGGCGCCTCAGGTCGTGCTCGGCCCCGGCGAGGACGCCGGCGTGGTGTCCCTGCCCGCACCGTGCGAGGACATCGTGCTGGTGCTCGGGCACGAGAGCCACAACCATCCCAGCCAGGTGCTGCCCGTCGAGGGTGCCGCCACCGGAGTGGGCGGCATCGTGCGTGACATCGTGTGCATGGGTGCCGAGGTGGTGGGCGTGCTCGACTGCCTGCGCTTCGGCGATCCGCGTTCGGGCGTGCACCAGCGTGACGTCATTCGCGGCGTGGTCGAGGGTGTGGCGACTTACGGCAACGCGCTCGGCGTGCCGAACCTGGGCGGCGACACCGTGTTCGGCACCGGCTACGACCAGAACTGCCTCGTCAACGCCATGGCGGTCGGTCTCGGCCCCGCCGACGGCGTGCTGCGCAGCCGCGTACCCGAGGGACCGGGGCCGTGGGCGTTCGTGCTCGTGGGCAAGCCCACGGATGAGAGCGGTTTCGGCGGTGCGGCATTCGCGTCGGGCGAGCTTGGCCAGGAGGATCAGCGCGGTGCGGTGCAGCTGCCGGACCCGTTCTTGAAGCGCGTGCTCAACGTCGCCACGTACGAGGTGTTCCGCCGAGTGCGTGAACGCGGCATCGCTTGCGGGTTCAAGGACCTGGGCGCGGGCGGCATCGCTTGTGCCACGAGCGAGCTGGCCGCAGCCGGCGGTTGTGGCGCTCGCATCGAGCTGGCGCTCGCGCACCGCGTCGGGCGTGCGCTGCCGCCCGAGGTGCTGCTCTGCGCCGAGACGCAGGAGCGCTACTGCTGGGTGGTGCCCGAGGGATTCGCCGCGGAGCTGTGTGCGATCTACGAGCGCGAGTTCGCGCTCGGGGGCGTGCACCACGGCGCGGGAGCGCGCGTGATCGGACGCGCCGTACCCGAACGTCGCTACACCGTGCAGTGGCACGACGAGGTGCTGGTGGACTGCGACGTGGACGCCATCACCACCGGGCGGCGAATCGAACGCCCCGCGGCCAAACGTCCGCGGCCGCGTCCGGGGCGCGGCCGACGGCGCGTGCCCGACACGCACAAGGCGCTGCTGGCTCTGCTCTCGGGGCTGCATCTGGGCTCGCGCCACTACCTGACGAGCCATTACGACGGCGACGTGCAGGGCCGCACCTGGCTGCGCGCGGGCGAAGGCGACGCGAGCGTGTTGCGCGTGCGTGCGGACCAGCCGCTCGGCGTGGCGTTCGCCGTGGCGGGCAACCCGTACTGGTGCGATGGCGACCCCGCGCTCGGCGCGGCACACGCCGTGGCCGAGGCCGCGCGCAATGTGGCCGTGACGGGCGCGCGCCCGTGGGCGCTCACCGACTGCCTCAACTTCGGCCACCCGGATGACCCGCTGGTGATGGGCGACCTCGAGGACACCATTGCGGGGCTGGCCGACGCCGCGCGAGCGCTGGGCGGGCTCGCCTCGCCCGGGCACGCGCTGCCATTCGTGAGCGGTAACGTCAGCCTCTACAACCAGGTCGGTCGCCAGGCCATCCCGCCGTCGCCGATCGTGATGTGTGCGGGCGTGATCCACGACGTGAGTCGCGCGCTGGGGCTGGGCGCACGTGCCGCGGGGCATGTGCTGGTGCTGGTGGGGGACGATCGCGACGGCCTGGACGGCTCCACCTACCGACGCGACGTCCTACGTGAGCACGGTGGTCCGCCGCCGGCGCTGGACCTGTCGCGAGAGGCGCGGCTCCAGGACCTGGCGGTGGCGATTGCCGAGGGCGGCTGGGCGGTCGCAGCGCACGACGTCTCGGACGGCGGCCTGGCGGTCACGCTCGCCGAGATGCTAGTGGGCGCGCCGGACGATCGCGCACTCGGCGCCGACGTCGACCTCGAGGCGTTCGAAGTCGACGCGGCCGTCGCACTGTTCAGCGAGCGGCCGGCGATCGTCTATGAGGTGCCCTTCGAACGGCTGGCGCGCGTCTCGCAAGGGGCGCGGGACCGCGGCTTCGTGGCGTGGCCGATCGGCACGGTGTCGGCGCTGCCCTCGCTGCGGATACGCGTGCCGGGTGGCTCGATGCTGAGCTGGGACGTGACGGCGCTGGCGCAGGCCAGCCGGCAGGCACTGGAAAAGCTGTGGAACGAGGAGGGCGTGTGAGCGCACGCGTGGCGGTGGTGCAGTTGCCGGGGGTGAACTGCGAGGCCGAGACCGTTCGTGCGCTGGTTCGCGCCGGACTCGAGGTGGAGTTGTTCCGTTGGACGCGCCCGGCACGCGAGCTCGCGGGATTCGGCGCTTACGTGATCCCGGGAGGTTTCTCCTACCAGGACCGCGTGCGTGCGGGCGCCCTCGCGGCGAAGGACCCGCTGCTCGAGGTCCTCGCCGAGCGTGCCGAGGCGGGCGCGCCGCTGCTCGGCATCTGCAATGGGGCGCAAGTGCTGGTCGAGGCCGGACTGGTGCCGGGTGGGGGCCACGTCGAAGTCGCCCTGGCGCGCAATCGTATGCCCGGTCGCATCGGCTATTACACGCGCTGGGTCTGGTGCCGAGTCGAGGACACACCGTGCGTGTTCACGCGCGGGCTGGAGCCGGGAACGTTGCTGCCTCTCCCGGTCGCGCACGGCGAGGGGCGTTTCACATCGGCGAAGCGCGGACTCGTCGCCTCGCTCGTGAAGGCGGGTCAAGCACCCCTGCGCTATGCCACCCCCGCCGGCACGCTCGCGGAGGAGTTCCCCGACAACCCCAATGGCGCCGACGCGGCCGTGGCCGGACTGTGCAATGCGCGCGGCAACGTGCTGGCCCTCATGCCGCACCCGGAGCGCGTCATCGAGCTGGGACAACTGTCGCGAGGCAGCGGCGGCGAGTGGGGCCGGCGCCGCGACGCGGCACTCGCTGCGGCGGATGGCTCGGTGTTCGGTGACGGGCCGGGTCTGGAGCTGTTCCGCGGCCTCGCCCGCCACCTGGGGGTCGCATGAGCGCGGGGGCGAAGCAGGTGCAGGCATTCGTCGAGTTGCGCTCCGAGGACGCGGAAGCGGACAGCGCGCTCGAGGTGGCACGCACGCGGCTCGCCGCCGGAGAGCGGCTGCGCGGGATGCGGCGCGTGCGGCTGTTCGAACTGACCGGGTCACTGCCCGGCCGAGGCGAGACCGAGGATCTGCTGCATCGTTCGACGCGCTTCTACAATCCCGCCAAGGAGCGCTGTACGCTTCGTGAGGCGGCGTCCGATGCCGCGCCATTCCACCCGGACGAGACGCTCGTGCTGGTGGTGGACCGGGGCCTCGAGCGGCGCGTCGCAGCGGAGCGCTGGTGGAAGCACGAGACCGGTGAGAAGGTGGAGGTGCGCGAGGGGTTGGTGTGGGCACTCACCTTCGAGCCCGGCACGGACGCGAAGGTGGAAGCCGCTTCGCTCGCCTCGGTCCACGACCGTGCGCACGGGCTGCTCAGCAACCCGCACTTTCAGGACTGGCGACCCGGCTCCGGTGTCGCGCCCCCATGGGCGTGGCTCGAGGGCCCACCCCGAACCCCCGCGCGGAGGCGCACATGAGCGGCTGGCATCATCTGCGGGGTTGGAACGAGGAATGCGGAGTGTTCGCGGCGGTGGGCGTGCCCCAGGCCGCCGCGATCACCGCACTCGGTCTGCATGCGCTGCAGCACCGCGGGCAGGAGGCCACCGGCGTGGTGGCGAGCGACGGTGCGAAGTTCCACGTGGTGAAGGGCATCGGTCTGGTCGCGGACGTCTACCGCGACGCCGAACTCGAGCACATACCGGGCCTGCTCGCCATCGGGCACAACCGCTACTCGACGTCGGGCGGTCTCACGCTCGAGAACACGCAGCCGTTGCGAGTGGTCTACCGCGGCGGCTCACTGGCGCTGGCGCACAACGGCAACCTCACCAACGCGCGTGAACTGCGTTCCGGGCTCGAGGAGTCCGGCTCCATCTTCCAGACCACGCTCGATACCGAGATCTTCCTGCACCTGATGGCGCTGTCCGGCAGCGACTCGGTGGAGGAGGCGCTTCTCGAGGCCGCGAAACAAGTGCAGGGGGCCTATTCGTTGGTGGTGCTCACGCAGCACGCCGTGGTGGCGTTTCGCGACCCGCACGGGTTTCGCCCGCTGTGCGTCGGCCGGCTGGGTGATGGCTACGTGGTGGCCAGCGAGACGTGCGCGCTGGACCTCGTCGGTGCGGAGTTCCTGCGCGAGGTGGAGCCCGGCGAGATGGTGACGATCGACCCGCACGGACTGCGCTCGCGCCGGGCACTCCCCGCCGCCGAGCCGCTGCAGCATTGCGTGTTCGAGCACATCTACTTCTCACGGCCTGACAGCGTGGTGTTCGGCGACACGGTCGACCGCGTGCGCCGCCGGCTCGGCCGCCAGCTCGCACAGGAGCATCCGGCGGAGGCCGACGTGGTGATCGCGGTGCCGGACTCCAGCAACAGCATCGCGCTCGGCTACTCCGAGGCCTCGAAGATTCCGTTCGAGCTGGGGCTGATTCGCAATCACTATGTGGGGCGCACGTTCATCCAACCGAACCAGGCCGGGCGTGACTTCGGCGTGCGGGTGAAGTTCAACCCCGTGAGCGAGGTGCTCAAGGACAAGCGCGTCGTCATCGTGGATGACTCCATCGTGCGCGGCACCACAAGTCGCAAGCTGGTGCGCCTGCTGCGTCGGGCCGGTGCGCGCGAGGTGCACTTCCGCGTCGGCTCTCCGCCGGTCACGCACCCGTGCTTCTACGGCATCGACACGCCCAGCCGCCGCGAACTGATCGGCGCGCTCAAGACGGTGGGGGAGATCCGCGAATTCCTCGGCGTGGACTCGCTCGGCTACCTGTCGCTGGATGGGCTGCTGGCCGCCGAGCGCGACCCGCACCGCTTCTGCCGCGCCTGCTTCACGGGCGCCTATCCGGTGCCGGTGGATCCCACCGCCAGCAAGTTGGCACTCGAGCAGCAGGGTCGCGCTCCCGTCGCGAGGCGGTGAGCGTGTGAGGGTCTGAGCCGCCCGGCGGCCGGCCGTGCCTAGGGCGCGGCTTGCGGTGCTCGAAGTGCCAAGGCTAGAGTCGCCATTCCGTGTGCGATGGACGCGCGCGGGGAACATCGGGAAGGTGCATGTCCCTGCGACAGCTCATGGCCCAGCGACGGGCCAAGATCGACGATTGGCGCGCGATCGGCTGGGAGCCGTACGCGTACCGGTTCGACGCCACGCACGATGCAGCCGGGCTGCTGGCCCGTGGTGAGACGGTCACGGAGGAGCCTGGCGAGCGCGTCTCGGTTGCGGGCCGCTTGGTCGCACGGCGCGGACACGGCAAGGCCGGGTTCGGCCACGTGCTCGACGGCACCGGGCGCATCCAGGTCTACTTCCGCAGCGACGTCATGGGGGAGGAGTTCCGCCGTTACGAACTGCTCGAGGTCGGCGACTGGGTCGGCGTGACGGGGCCGCTGTTCCGCACGCGCACGGGCGAGATCACCGTGCGCGCCGAGCAGGTCGAGCTGCTCGCCAAGTCCATCCGCCCGCTGCCCGAGAAATGGCACGGGCTCACCGATCCGGAGACACGCTACCGGCAGCGCTATGCCGATCTGTTCGTGAACCTCGAGGTGCGCGAGGTGTTCCGCCGCCGCGCCCGCATCGTGTCGCGCATCCGCTCGTTCCTCGACCAGCGCGACTACCTCGAAGTGGAAACACCGGTGTTGCAGCCCCTGTACGGCGGCGCGTTCGCGCGGCCGTTCGTGACGCGCCACAACGCACTCGACATCGACCTCTACCTGCGCGTCTCGAACGAACTGTACTTGAAGCGTCTCATCGTGGGAGGGCTGCCCCGCGTCTACGAGTTCTCGCGTGACTTCCGCAACGAGGGCATGGACCGCTCGCACAACCCGGAGTTCACGCTGCTCGAGTACTACCAGGCGTTCGCGGACGTGCACGACATGATGACGCTTACCGAGCAGCTGGTGTGCGACACGCTCCAGCACGCCTGCGGTACGCTGCAACTGGAACACGGCGGGCGCATGCTGGATTTCACGCCACCGTGGCCGCGCGTCTCGATGTTGGACGCGGTCAGCGACAAGCTGGGCGAGAGCGTCCACTCGCTGGATGCGGGTGTGCTTGGGAAGCATGTCTCGCGCCTCAACTTGCACCCGCGGCAGGGTACGGGTGCAGGCGGCATGCTGGACGAGTTGTTCTCGACGCTGGTGCAGCCCGACCTTCAGAACGCGACGTTCCTGGTGGACTTCCCGGCCGAGACCTCGCCGCTGGCTCGCGTCTCGCGCCGTAATCCGCAAGTGGTGGAGCGTTTCGAGCTGTTCGCAGCCGGCATGGAGCTGGCGAACGCGTTCAGCGAGCAGAACGACCCCGACGCGCAGCGCCGTGCGTTCGAGGCACAGGCGTCTGCTCGCGAGCGGGGCGACGACGAAGCGCAGCAGCTGGACGAGGACTACCTGCGCGCGCTCGAATACGGCATGCCCCCGACGGGTGGCGTGGGCATCGGCATCGACCGCCTGGTCATGCTGGCCACGGGAGCGCGGTCGATCCGTGACGTGCTGCTGTTCCCGCAGCTCCGCCCCGAAGAAGGGCGTCCGGTCGAGGACGACCGCATCGAGCCGGAGGCCGAGGCGGTGGAGGGAGCGCCGCCGCGGTGAGGTTGCCGCTGTGGATCGCCGGCCGCTACCTGCGAGCGCGGCCGCGCACCGGCTTCGTCCGCCTGCTCACCGGTATCAGCGTCGCCGGCGTGGCGGTGGGGGTGACCGCGCTGCTGGTCGTACTGGCCGTCATGAATGGGTTCGAGGGCGAGGTGCAGTCGCGCATCGCCGGCAATGACGCACACGTCGTGCTGCTCGGGCCCACCACGGACGGTGTCAGCGACGGACCCGCGCTCGCCGAACGGCTGGCGCGCGAGCCGGGCGTGCTCGGAGCGTCGGCGTTCACGTACGCCAAGGCCATGGTCTTTCATGAGGGGCTCGCGGAGGGCCTCGTGGTGAAGGGCGTGGACCTGGGCCACGAGCGCCAGGTCACCACCATCGGCAACTCCATCCAGCCGCCGCTCGCCGCCATCCCGGACACGACCGCCGAGGGCGAGCCCGGCATCGTGCTCGGCAGCGAGCTGGCCGCGAAACTGGGGGCCGGCATCGGCGACCGCGTCCTGCTCGCCACGCTGCAGGGCGATGCCGCTTCTGCGTTCGGTTACTCGCCGAAGCTGCGGCCGTTCCGCATCGTGGGCCTGTTCACGTCGGGCCTCTACACCTACGACTCGAGCTTCGGGTTCACATCGGTGGGCGCCTCGCAGCGCTTCTTTCAGCTGGGCGACCGCGTCACCGGGGTCGAGGTGCGCATCACCGACTTGTTCGAGGCACCACGCGAGGCCGAACGCCTCCGCATCGCGGCCGGCCGCCCGGAGCTGCGCGCCAACAACTGGATGGACCTGAACCGCAACCTGTTCACGTGGATGAAGCTCGAGAAGACCGTGATGTTCATCATCCTGGCGCTCATCGTCATGGTGGCGGCGTTCAACATCGTCAGCACGCTGTTCATGGTGGTGCTCGAGAAGCGGCGTGACATCGGCGTGCTGCGCACGCTCGGCGCGCCGCCATCGCTGGTGCTCTCCGTGTTCTTGAGCGAAGGGCTGCTGATCGGTGTGCTGGGCACCGCCGCCGGCGCCGCACTTGGGGCGGGCTTGATCTTCGTGCTGCAGCACTATCCGTTCATTCGCCTTCCGGGGGACGTGTATTTCATCGAGACGCTGCCGGTGAAGGCCGAAGCGGGCGACTTCGCCGCCGTGATTCTGGCCGCCCTCGTCCTTTGTCTGGCCGCCGCCTGGTACCCCGCCTGGCGGGCGTCCCAGCTGGACCCGATCGAGGCCATCCGGAGCCAAGGTTGAGCTCGCGCATGAACCCTGACCCGCAAGCTACTGCAAAAATGCAGGATGACCCCGCGCTACCCGCGCTGCTGGCGCGTGGCCTCCGTAAATCGTACGCGGTCCCGGGTGGGCGCCTCGAAGTGTTGCGGGGGCTCGACCTCGAGGTGCCGCGTGGCATGCTTCTGGCGATAGTGGGTGCGTCCGGATCGGGGAAGAGCACGCTCCTGAATGTCCTGGGAACGCTCGACCAACCCGACGAGGGCACGCTCGAGCTGGGAGGGGAGCCGGTGGCGGGGCTCTCAGAGACCCAGCGCTGCCGGCTCCGGATGCGGCTGCTGGGCTTCGTGTTCCAGTTCCACCACCTGCTTCCCGAGTTCACCGCGGAGGAGAACGTGATGATGCCGCTGCTCCTGGCCGGGCGGGAGTTCGAGCCGGCGCGCGCGCGCGCGCGCTCGTTGCTGGAGTCCGTCGGGCTGGCGGATCGCGCCGAGCACGTGCCCGCTGAACTCTCGGGCGGCGAGGCTCAGCGCGTGGCTGTGGCGCGCGCCTTGGCACCGGAACCGCGGTTGCTGCTGGCCGACGAACCCTCGGGCAATCTCGATGGGGCTGCGGCCGCGCGACTTCACAGTCTCCTGTCCTCGCTCGCGCGGGACCGGCATCAGACGGTTGTGATCGTGACGCACGATGATAGGCTTGCGGCCACGGCGGATCGCGTCCTCCGGTTGGAGGAAGGCCGCCTCTTTCCCGCGTCTTGAAGACCTCCAGGAGTCCGAATGCTCTGCCAGATCTGCGGCAAGAATCCCGCGACCGTGCACTTCACGGAGATCCACGACAACAAGATGTCGGAGATCCACGTGTGTGAGCGCTGCGCCGAGGAGAAGGGCATGCACACGCCCGCGCAGCAGCACAAATTCGAGATCGCGGACCTGCTCGCCGGCATGGTGGACTCCATGACGCAGACCGACGAGGAGCGCGTGGGACATGTGCAGTGCCCGCGCTGCAGCCTGCTGTACTCGTCGTTCAAGGAGACGGGGCGGCTCGGTTGTGCGGAGTGCTATGTTGCGTTCCAGTTCCAGCTGCGGCCGCTGCTGCGCCGCATCCACGGCGACACTCGCCACCGCGGCAAAACGCCCGTGCGCGGACCCGTCGAGAACGGGGCGCGCCAGATCCAGCGGTTGCACGACGAGCTGCAGCGCGCGGTCGAGCGCGAGGAGTTCGAGCGCGCGGCGTCCATTCGCGACGACATCCGCCGGATCGAGGCCGAGCGGCACGCCGCGGGCCCGGGAAGCCGGCCATGAGCGCGCCGCGTTCGTTCGACGAGCTGTTCCAGAGCAGCGCGCCGTGGTGGCAGGGGGAGGGGCCGCACGCCGATATGGTGCTGTCCACGCGCATTCGGCTCGCGCGAAACTTGAGCGAGGTGCCGTTCACGCACCGCGCCCGCGACGAGCAGCTCCAGGGGGTGCTCTCCAGCGTCACGGGCGCAGCACAAGGCTCGGCCCTGCTGGCCGGCGGCCTGCTGCTTAAGATGCAGGACTGCAGTGCAGTCGAGCGCCAGGTGCTGGTCGAGCGCCACCTCGTCTCGCACGAGCTGGGCGACGGCGCACGCCCGCGCGGCATCTACGTCGCGCCCGACGACCGCGTGTCCATCATGATCAACGAGGAGGACCACCTGCGGCTGCAGTCGCTCACGCCGGGGTTTCAGCTCGCCGAGGCGTGGGCGCTCGCCGACCAGGCTGACGACGATCTCGACCAGTCGCTGGATTACGCGTTCTCGGACGAGATCGGCTACCTCACCGCCTGCCCGACGAACGCCGGGACCGGACTGCGCGCCTCGGTGCTCATCCACTTGCCGGCGCTGGTGCTGCTCGAGGAGATCCAGCGCGTGCTCAAGAGCATCATGCAAGTGGGGCTGAATGTGCGCGGCCTCTACGGCGAACACAGCGAGATCATGGGTAACTTGTTCCAGATCTCGAATCAGACCACGCTCGGGCGCGGTGAGCGCGACTCGATCGAGAGTCTCGAGCGGGTCACGCGTCAGATCATCGAGACCGAGGAGCGCGCGCGCGACCGCATGCTGCGCGATGCCCGCACGCAGCTCGAGGACAAAGTGTGGCGGGCCTACGGCACGCTGCGCTACTGCCGATCGATCCAGGCCAAGGAAGTCATCAACCTGTGCTCGGCGGTGCGACTGGGCGTGGCCATGGGCCTCGCCGGGCTGCCGCCGCTGCGCGTGGTGAACGAGTTGTTGGTGCTCACTCAGCCGGCCCATCTACAGCGCCAGGCCGGTGTCGAGATGTCCCCCGCGGAACGAAATGTCTATCGTGCCCAAGTCGTGCGGGAGCGGCTCGCAGCCGCTGACGCCGGCCCGGCAATCGATCCACGCTAGAGGAGGAGCGCCCTCCGCCAGGACGGCGGTGGGCCTGAACGCCATGCACGACAAGTTCACGGAACGGGTCCGCAAGGTCATCTACCTGGCTCGCGAGGAAGCCGCGCGCCTGCAGCACGACTACATCGGCACCGAGCACCTGCTGCTCGGCGTCATCCGCGAGGGCGAGGGTATCGCCGCGACCGTGCTCAACAATCTCGGCCTCGATCTCGACCGCATCCGTCAGGAGGTCGAGAACATGGTGAGCGCCTCGGGCGGCACCATGACGATCGGCGAGATCCCGTTCACGCCACGCGCGAAGCGCGTGCTCGAGTTGGCCGTCGAGGAAGCACGCTCGCTGGGTCACAACTACGTCGGCACCGAGCACCTGCTGCTCGGGCTGATCCGCGAAGGCGAGGGCGTGGCCGCGAAGGTGTTGCTCGAGCTCGGAGTCGACCGCAAGCGCGTGCGCGAGGAGACGCTCAAGCTGTTGGGCGGCACGCCCAGCTCGTCGCAGAGCACGGAGCGCGGCGAGGAGCGGGCGGAGACTCCGGCCTTGAACCAGTTCGGTCGCGATCTGACGTCGCTGGCGCGCGAGGGCAAGCTCGATCCGGTCATCGGCCGCGACAAGGAGATCGAGCGCGTCATCCAGGTGCTGTCGCGGCGCAAGAAGAACAACCCGGTGCTGATCGGCGAGCCGGGCGTCGGCAAGACGGCGATCGCCGAGGGGCTGGCACAGCGCATCATCTCCGCCCAGGTTCCGGAGAGCCTCAAGAACAAGCGCATCGTCACCCTCGATCTGGCCGCGGTGGTGGCCGGCACCAAGTACCGCGGCGAGTTCGAGGAGCGACTCAAGAAGATCATCGAGGAGCTGCGCTCGACCTCGGACGCGATCCTCTTCATCGACGAGCTGCACACGCTGGTCGGCGCGGGCGCGGCGGAGGGGGCGATCGACGCCTCCAACATGCTGAAGCCGGCGCTCGCCCGCGGCGAGCTCCAGTGCATCGGCGCTT
>CAZADU010000829.1:0-3125 GCA_964483945.1 uncultured bacterium | reverse complement strand
CCGCCGAAGATCACCTCCCAGTCGCTCAGGTCGCCGGTCAAGGTGCGCACGGTGCTGTTGTCCTGCGTGCCGCCATAGAGTCGGTCGGGGTTCGTCAGGTCGAGCCCGATCTCGTAGAACTGCGTGAGCGGTAGTGCGCCGATCTTGGTCCAGTTCGTGCCGGCATCGGTACTGCGGCTGATGCCGCCGTCGTTGCCCTCGAGCAGCACGTTGGGATTGCCGGGATGGAAGGCGAGCGCGTGGTGGTCCACGTGGAAGTCGGGCGGCGAGCCCGTGTACCCGTACTTGATCAGGAACGTGAGCCCGCCGTCCTCGCTGCGGAAGTAGGTCACGTCGAGCGGGTAGACGCGATCGCAGTTGTCCGGTGCGACGCGCACCTGGCTGAAGTACCACGAGAAGCCGCCGCCGCCGGCCTGGATCTCGAGGTCCGGGTCGCGATTGACCCAGGTGTCGCCGAAGTCGAGCGTGCGCCACAGGCCGATCACATTGCTGCCGTTGGTGATCACCGCGTAGGCCACGTCGGGGTCGGCGGGACAGAGTGCCAAGCCGATGCGGCCGATGTTCTGCGCGGCCGGGTTGGGCAGGCCATGTGCAAGGCCGAGCTTGGTCCAGGTGTCCCCGCCGTCGAGGCTCCGCCAGATGCCCGACGTGGGCCCGAACAGGTGGGTGCCCCCGTTGGGACGCCGCACGCGTTCCCAGGTCGCGGCCAGCATGCGCGCCGGGTTCGTCGGGTCGATGACGACGTCGGTGGCCCCGGTGCTGTCGCTCACCGACAGCACATGCTGCCACGAGCCGCCGCCATCCTCCGTGCGGTAGAGCCCGCGCACGGGGTTGGGTCCGAAGTAACTGCCCTGTGCCGCGACGAACACCCGGTCGCCGTCGCTCGGGTCCACGACGATGCGGCCGATGCTGGCCGAGCCCTCGAGGCCCATGAGCGTCCAATCCGCCCCCCCGTTCGTCGAACGGTACACGCCGCGGCCCGGGAAGTTGTTGTGACCGCCATTGGGTTCTCCCGTCCCGAGCCACACCGTCTGCGTAGCCGACGGATCCACCGCAAGATCACCGGCGTTGATGTTCGGCAGCGCGTCTCCGATCTGCGCCCAGCTCAGGCCGCCGTCAGTGGACTTGAGCACGCCGCCGGTCGCGGCGGCGGCATAGGCCACGTTGCCGTCGCTCGGATCCCACTCGATGTCGGCGATACGGCCGCCGATGTTGTCCGGGCCCGCCGGGGTCAACGACAGGAGCGAGACGCTGGGCCCGAACGAGGCCTCGTCGCGCAGCGCGCGGGCGGTCTGGAACGCCTTGGCGAACGCTGCCTCGTCCACCTGCCAGTAGGGCGCAGCACGCCGGATCCAGTCCCACTCCGACGGATAGCTTGAAGGGCCGTCAGCGTCAGCCGGGCTTCCGGTGGCGTAGCTCGCGAGCGAAGTCGTCGGCGCGCCAGGCTCCGGGCGGGCGGGCGTGCGATCACTCATTTGCATCGCGATCAGGCTCAGGGCGGCGAGCAGCACCAAAAGCTTACGCATGGTGACTCCGTGGAGGATGCGGGACGGCGTGCGACCGGGGCCTTCGCCCGGCAGCGTAGCCCAAGCCGGGCAACTCTATCGACCGATTCCTGCTGCTTCCAAGAACGGAACGGCCCCCCTATCCGGCCGCCCGGCGCCGGGAACTGCGCCCTCGCCCACGACAGGTTGTCGTTCAGGGCTCCGCGGCCAGCCAGACTGTCATCTTCAGCAGAGGCCCGCATGGCCCGGGCACCGCCTCGATATTGGATATGGCTCGAGTGACGCCGCCACCGCGAGTCTTGCCGGGGCCAGGCGAGTCGAGATCCAGCTCGGCTCACCCCAAGCGGGGGGTCGATTCCCACATCCGGCACCGCTTCCCTTCGTTCGCGCCCCCTCCGGCCCCGTCTGGGCACCGGCCCCGACACTGGCATGCCCGTTGCAGCCCTCACGGGCGGACCGATCCACACGGGGGACTCATGAAGATCGTCATCGGCGTCGACGAATCGCCCTGCGCCCAGGCGGCCATCGATTTCGTGAAAGGCGTGGACTGGCCGGACGGCACGTCGGTCGAGTTAGTCTGCGCGCTGCCGCCGGGCGGGAGCGTCCAAGCCTTGTCGGCGCTCCCGGACACGCGCCGAGTCATCGAACTGGCCGAACAGGAACGCCGGCTGCACCAGCAGCTGGTGGCTCGCTATGCGCAGGAGCTGCAGTCGAGCGGCGTGTCCGCATCGGCACGCTCGCCCGAGGGCGACCCGCGCGTCGTGCTGTCGGAGGCCGCGCGCATGGGCCACGCGGACCTGATCGTCGTGGGCGCGCACGGCTGTTCGGGGCTGAGCCGCATGGTGCCGGGCAGTGTCGTGAACCACCTCATCGTCCACTCGCCGTGCAGCGTGCTGGTCGTGAAGCGACCGGGCCGCGACTAGACAGCCTCCCCCTGGAGCGAGCACTCCTTGATGCGGCGATAGAGCGTGCGCGTGCTGATCTCCAGCAGCTGGGCGGCGTGTTCCCGGTGGCCTTTGCAGTAGTCCAGCACGTGTGCGATGTGCCGGCGTTCGATCTCGGCCAGTGCCATGGGCGGGTCCGACGCGGGTCGCACACGGGCGTCGGCGAGCTGCAAGTGCGCCGGCAGGTGCGCCGGTGCGAGCGTGGTCTGCTGCGACAGGATGAGCGCCCGCTCGACGACGTGTTCGAGCTCGCGCACGTTGCCCGGCCAGTCGTACGAGCGCAGCAGCGCCAGGGCGGCTTCGCTCGCGACCGGCGCTGCCTCGCCCAGACCGGTCTCGCGACGCACGAAGTACTCCACGAGCATGGGGATGTCGTCGCGGCGGTCACGCAGGGGCGGCACATCGATCGGGAACACGTTCAGCCGGTAGTAGAGGTCTTCGCGGAACAATCGCTCGGCGATGAGGCTCTCGAGCGAACGGTTCGTGGCGGCGATGACGCGCACATCCACGTGCAGGTCGGTCGTGCCGCCGAGGCGGCGGAACGTGTGCGACTGCAGCACGCGCAGCAGCTTGACCTGCAACGCCGGTGTGAGCTCGGCGATCTCGTCGAGGAAGATGGTGCCGCGGTTCGCTGCCTCGAACAGCCCGTGCTTCTGCCGGACGGCCCCCGTGTAGG
>CAZADU010000828.1:0-1528 GCA_964483945.1 uncultured bacterium | reverse complement strand
GTCCGGATACTGGGCGATGAAGGACCAACCCGACACGCTCGCCGCCTGGATCAGCGCATTCGCGGCGGCACAGGTGAGCGCAGCGAAGAGGTAGCACGAGGGAGGCGGCTAGGGCTGGAGATCAAGACGAAGCCCCAAGCGCAAGTCATGGCTCCGGCTCGATCTCGCGCTTCCGCGCTAGAGCACGCGGCGCAACCAGTATTGCTCGACCAGAACCTTGCCGAGGTGCCACCGCCAACTCGGCGGGTAGAGCCGGATCTCTGGTGTCGGTTCGGCGTAGAAGTCGCCCTTCCCAAAGCCCGCCCGCCCGTCGCCGGTTTCCACAAAGCACTCGCCGTGGCCGTCGAAGCTCGCGGGCTCGCCGCGACCTGTGATGTCCCGCACGATGTTCTTGGCCACGACGATGGCCTGCGCGTGCGCGAAGACGCCTGCCTTGGGCAGTGGCTTGCCCATCTTGAGCGGGATGGACACCACATCACCGATCGCAAAGACGCAATCGTGCGAGGTGGCCAACGAGTGCCGGTCGACCTGCATCCAGCCGCCCGGGGCGACGAGTCCTGATTCGCGCGCCACCCGCGGCGCCCGGTGGGGCGGCACGAACACGAGATGATCGTACGCTGCCGACGCGCCGTTCTCGAAGTGAAGCAGGCGAGTGCCGGCATCCACGGACTTGATCTGGTGCTCTGGGTGGTACTGAATGCCTTTCGCCTCGACCATTCCGCGCACGGCGCGCGAGACCTCGGGGCCGGCAACTCCCATCGGCCCGGGCTCTGCGGCATAGAAGTCCAGTTGGACCTGCTCCCGTACTCGACGTCTGCGCAACTCCGACTCGATCAACATGGCGGCTTCGTATGGCGCCGCCGGGCAGCGGTAGGCGGGCGTGGCTGTGAGCAGCGCGATGCGCCCACCTCGGAACGACGCGAGGTTGTCTCGAAGCCGTTCGCTGCCGGCCAGTTCGTAGAGGTTGTCGCCGGACTGGGCCAGGCCGGGGATGAGTTCGGGAGCGAATTCAGCACCCAGCGCGATGACCAAGTAGTCACCATGCATCGTCCGACCGTCAACATCGACCACTCGGCGAACCGGATCGATACGCCGGATGTCGCCCCGCACGATCTCGATGCCGCGGCGCGCAAGCCGCGAGAGCGGCCGCGAGATACTGGCACCGCTGCGTTCGCCCGTCAGAACCCAAAGATAGGAGGGAGCAAAGACGAACGATTCGCCTCGCTCGATCAAGACGACACGATGGATGCTTGGCAGGCGCTTGCGCAGTTCGCGCGCTGTCATGACCCCGCCGACGCCTCCACCCAGTACGAGAATGGTCTTACCAATATCGGGCATTGTTCGAACCCCGCGAGTCAGAAGACGAGTGTCCTGTCCACTTCGAGCGTCCAGGAGGCAAGTTCCTCCATGGTGCTTCGGTGTGTGCCTTCGCTCAGTTCCGATTCCGTGATTCCGCGCGCGTCCATGCACGTGCCGCACACACCCACGCTGCCGCCACGCCGGGTGATGGAGCGAAGCATGGTCTGGA
>CAZADU010000827.1:0-3662 GCA_964483945.1 uncultured bacterium | reverse complement strand
CAGGCCGAGAGCACGGCGGCCGGCGGGTGGTTCATGCACGCGGGTGTGAAGTTCGACTTGTCAGCGCAGCCGGCGGGTGCTTATCAACTCGACGCGCGGGTGTGGCAGGACGGGGACGCGGGCGCCTTGATGCGCAGTGCGAAGTTCAGCATGGGTTGGACGAACGAGACGTGGAACCGCAATGCGGCCGACGTGGCCGACGACGTGCACTTCCTGCTCGAGGCCCCCGATGAGGAGCGCTTCGTCATGGTGCAGCCCGGGGAGCAGGAGGTGATGCTCGAGGAGTTCTGGCGCAAGCGCGACCCCACGCCCGAGACCGCACTGAATGAGGCCTACCTGACGTTCCGCGAGCGCGTCGAGTACGCGAACGTCGAGTACTCGCACCTCGGCATCAGCAAGGGCATGTTCTCCGACATGGGCCGCGTCTACATCCGCTACGGCGAGCCCTTGGAGATCTTGCGCCAGGTCATCCCTGCCGGGGACCAGACGCTCAATCGTGTGCTCGAGGTGATCGTCCGGACCGAGGAGCGCGCGCTGGGCGAGGTCAATCAGAAGGGCCCGGGTGGCGACCAGCGCCCCTACGAGGTGTGGCTCTACGAAGGTGACATCCCAACGCCGTTCGACGCGGAACCGGGCGATACACCCGGCTACATCGCCAAGCGAAAGCTGCTGTTCCTGTTCGTGGACCAGCAGGGTCTCGGCACGTTCACGCTGCGCTACTCGACCGAGTAGTGCGCCGTCGCGGCTACCGCGCGCAGCACACCGCCGGGCATGTTGACGGGGTGGGGAGCGTATGGCAGTGTCGGCTGGCTCCAGTTGCATAACCCCTTGATGCCGCCGGACTTGCAAGAACTCCCCTCATCCCGGGTGTGACGCGCGGAGAGGTCACGGCGGGCCACCGGACCCTGAGGAGTGACCGCCATGGCGCTCAAGGTTGCGATCAACGGCTTCGGCCGCATCGGCCGACTGGTCGTGCGTGCCGCGAAGACGCGCAAAGTCGATATCGATTTCGTCGCCGTCAATGACCTCACCGATGCTGCGACGCTCGCGCACCTGCTCAAGTACGACACCGTGCACCGCATCTGGCACGAGGCCTCGAGCAAGCCGGTGGACGGCGCGCTGGTGATCGGCGGCGACCGCATTGCAGTGAGCGCGGAAAAAGACCCGTCCAAGCTGCCGTGGAAGGCACTGGGCGTCGACGTGGTGCTCGAGGCCACGGGCCGGTTCACCGATCGGGACAAAGCGGCCGTGCACCTCGAGGCGGGCGCCAAGGCCGTGCTGGTGTCGGCACCCGCGAAGGGCGCGGACCTGACGTTCGTGATCGGCGTGAACGACCATCTGTTCGATCGCGACAAGCACAAGGTGTTCAGCATCGGCTCGTGCACGACCAACTGCCTGGCACCGATCGTCAAGGTGCTCGACGAGGCGTTCGGCATCGACCATGGTCTCATGACCACGATCCACGCCTATACGAACGACCAGTGCATCCTCGACCTGCCGCACAAGGACCTGCGCCGCGCCCGCGCGGCCGGGCTCAGCATGATCCCCACCTCCACCGGTGCTGCAAAGGCGCTCGGAGAGGTGATGCCGTCACTGAAGGGCCGCCTCGACGGCCTCGCCGTACGTGTGCCCGTCATGGACGGCTCGCTCGTGGACTTGGTCTGCCGCGTCAAGCGGACGGTCACCCGGGACGAGGTCAACGCCGCCATGAAGACGGCGTCGCAGGGGCCGCTCAAGGGCGTGCTCGAGTACTGTGAAGACCCGATCGTATCGAACGACGTCATCGGCAATCCCGCGAGCAGCGTGTTCGACTCGCTCTCGACCAACGTCATGCAGGGCGACATGGTCAAGGTGCTGTCGTGGTATGACAACGAGTGGGGCTTTTCGAATCGCGTCGTGGACGCGCTCCTCAAGCTCGCCTGAGAAGGGTGCGATGAGTTTCTCGAAGAAGACCGTCCAGCACCTGGACTGCGCCGGTCGGCGCGTGCTCGTGCGCGTGGACTTCAACGTTCCCGTCGCCCATGGCGAAGTGACGGACGACACGCGCATCATCGCGGCACTACCAACGCTGCGCTACCTGCTGCAGAAGCGCGCGCGGCTCATCCTGTGCTCGCACCTCGGGCGCCCCAAGGGCGGGCCCGATGCGAAGTACTCGCTCAAGCCGGTGCGCGAGCGCCTGTCTCGCCTGCTGCGCCAGGACGTGGCGTGGACGGACGACTGTGTGGGTGCGGCTGCCGAGTCGGCCGCCGCCGCACTGGCGGACGGCCAGGTGCTGTTGCTCGAGAACCTGCGCTTCCACGCCGAGGAGGAGAAGAACGACGCCGCGTTCGCACAGGCACTGGCGAGGCTGGGAGAGTGCTACGTGAATGACGCGTTCGGCACGGCACATCGGGCGCACGCCAGCACCGAGGGCGTGACTCGGTTCCTGCGCCCGGCGGTGGCCGGGTTCCTGATGATGTCCGAACTGGAGTACCTGGGCTCGGCGCTGGATTCGCCCAAGCGGCCATTCGTGGCGGTGCTGGGTGGGGCGAAGATCAGCGGCAAGATCGACGTCATCACCGCGTTGCTGCCGAAGGTGGACCGCCTGCTGATCGGCGGAGCGATGATGTTTACGTTCCTGAAGGCCCTGGGGAAACCGGTCGGCCGCTCACTCGTCGAGGACGACCGGCTCGACGTGGCGCGCGAGGTGCTGGCCGCGGCCGCCGAGCGCGGCACCGAACTCGTCCTGCCCAGTGACTGCATCGCGTCCACCGCGCCGGACGGCTCCGCGGCCGGGGCAGCGAAGCGCGTCGAGCAGTTGGGCGCTGACGAGATGGGCGTGGACATCGGGCCCGAGTCGCTGGCGCTGTTCGCGTCCAAGCTGCGCGATGCGAAGACGGTGCTGTGGAACGGCCCCATGGGCATCTTCGAGGTGCCGGCGTTCGCCGCGGGCACGATGGGCGTGGCGAAGGCGATGAGTGAACTGAAGGCACTGGGCGCGGTCACGGTGGTGGGCGGTGGCGATTCGGTGGCGGCGGTGCAGCAGAGCGGGCTTGCCGAGCGCTTCTCGCACCTGTCCACGGGCGGCGGCGCTTCGCTCGAGTTCCTCGAAGGGCGCACGTTGCCGGGAATCGCCGCATTGGAAGCAAAGGACGCGTGAAGACGATGCGGACTCCCATGCTCGCGGGAAACTGGAAGCTCAATTGCCTGCGGGCGCAAGCGCACGAGCTCGCACGCACCATCGCCGCAGGCTGCAAGGGCATGTCGGGCCGCGAGGTCATGCTGGCGCCCGCGTTCACTTCGCTTGGCGCCGTCCGCGAGGCCGTCGCCGGCAGCGCTGTCCGCATCGGTGCACAGAACGTTTACTGGAAAAGCTCCGGCGCGTTTACCGGCGAGGTCTCCCCCGCCATGCTGGTCGACGCCGGTTGCAGTCACGTCATCATCGGTCACTCGGAACGGCGACAATACTTCGGCGATACCGACTACACGGTGGCCAGGAAGGTAGCAGCCGCGACCGCCGACGGTCTGGTGCCGGTGGTCTGCGTAGGCGAGAGCCTCGAGCAACGCGAGCGCGGCCAGACCATGAGCGTGATCCACCACCAGATTCAGGGTGGGCTGTGCGAGCTGCCCGCCTCCAGTTTCTCGACCCTCATCGTCGCGTATGAGCCCGTATGGGCGATCGG
>CAZADU010000826.1:0-4125 GCA_964483945.1 uncultured bacterium | reverse complement strand
CGCACGGTCTTCCGCCACAGCCTGCGGCCGCGTTCACCGGCCAGGTCGTCGGTGGCGTTCAGGGACCAGCGCCACACACCGCTGCCATTCACGAGCAGCGCCTGCCCGCGACCCACAGCCCGCGCCACCCACAGCGGCGGGCCGCCGTCTCGTCCCAAGAGCAGCACACGATCGGCGCCGCCGGCGGCAATGATCGCCACGTGCGAGAGCGGCGCTGCCTCGCGCCAGGCACTCGCACCGCGCGCAGGGTCGTCGTCCCACGCGAGCACTTCGGCACCCGTGGCCTGCGGTTCGGGAGCGACGGGTGCTGCGGCGAACCCGCTCATCGCGAACGACAGGTCGCGCCCGAGTTGCCCGGCGGCGAAGCGCGCGGCCCCGGACTCGCCACCAGCGAGCAGCAGCAGTCCGCCGCCGCCTCGCACGAACCGCGCGAGTGCGGCGTCGAAGCCGGGGCCCAAGTCGGGGCCCGCAATACCATCCAGCACCACCACCGAGCGTCCCGCGAGGTCCGTGGGCGAAGGCACGCCCGTGCGCGCGCGCTCGAGTGCGCGCCAACCGCCGGGCTCGCGTACGCGCGTGTCGAGCTCCACCGTCGAGTCACCCGCCAAGGCACGGCGCAGGAACGTGAGGTCCCAGTTGAGGCCGTCGGAGATGATCAGCACGCCCAGCTTGCCGGGAGCGACCGGCACGACCACACCGTGCGTGTCGTCGTCGGCCGAAGGGTCCCCCGCGAGTGGCGAGAGCCGCGCGGTCCAGTACGCGAGTCCCGCGCGTGCGGGTGTGACGCGTAGCTCGGCCACAGCTTCGGCGCCAGGCCCGGGGGCGGTGACCGTCGCGCGCGCGACCACGCGGCCCTCGTCCTCGAGGCGCACTTCGATGGCAGCGCCTCGTTCCTCGCCCGAGACCACGCGCACGCGCACCGGCGTGGCCTCGCCCACACGCGCTTCGCTCGATGCTTCCACGCCTGCGATGCCGCGGCCCATGCCCGAGGACTCGCCCACCAGCAGGCCGTGCACGGGTACGCCCAGCGCGCGCGCGGCCGCGACCGGATCATCGCCTGCGTTCACCGCGCCATCGGTGACCAGGATCACGCCATCGGGCCGGCGATCGGCGGGCAGGCGCGCGAGTGCTGCGAGCGCGCTGCCGGGGGCACTCGCCGCGCGCTCACCCGTACCCTGTGCGCTGTCGGCCAGGAGCCCGGAAGCGAACGCGGCCTCCTCCACGCGCACGCGGCCGCGCAGCGCGCCGCGCAGTTCGGTGATCGCGCGCGCGGCGGCCTCATCTCGCGTACCACCGCCCGGCCGTTCGGGGCGCTCCATGCTGAGCGAACGGTCGCGCAGCACCACGACGCGCGTGCCCGACGAGGGCCGTGCACGTTCCAGCACCGGCATGGCGAGCAGCCACACGAGCACGCCAAGCGAGACTGCACGCAGCGCGGACAGCAACCGGCGCGCGCCCCCGCTCAACGGCGGCAGCCGAAACGCGTACGCCCACACGGCGAGTGCGGCCAGTGCGAGTGTGGCCAGCGCCAGCGGCACCCACGGCGCATTCGGTGCGAGATGCAGCGACACGCCGATGAACGCGCTCAGGCGGGACTCGCCGCGCGCGTGGCGCGCTCTTGATCGGCGAGGCGCAGGCCCTCGAGGATCAGGCGGTCGAGGTCCAGATCGAGCGTGATGTCCTCACCCTCGGCCAGGTCACCCGGCACGAACCGGAATCGACCGTCACGCCACAGGATGACGTGGTAGACGATGCGGCGCAGCACCTCGTGCACGACGTCAGTGACCTGCTCACGCGAGACGTCGCCCTGCTGCACCAGCAACTCGCCGATGCGGCGGTTGGGCTCGGCGCGCTGCTGGTCGAGCGCGCGGGCCACCGCACTGGCGGTGACCACACCGCGGTGCATGAGCAGCTCGCCTGAGCGAACCGCCAGGCCGCTCGTGCGCGCGAACACGGGCCGGCCGCGTTCGTACCACAGGTCCACGCGCTCCTCGCCGCGGGAGAACTCGAGCCGGCCGGAAGCCTGCGCGAGTTGTAGCAGTTGCAGCACTTCGGAGGGAAAGAAGTGCGCCAGGTCGCCCTCGAGCGCGGTGGGTCTCATGAGTGTCCACTCCCGGTCATGCGCGCCATTGCACGTCCCTCACCACGCGGTCCGCCTGGCGGGCGGCACCGGTGAGCAGGCGCAGGTTGTACCAGCCGAGCACCAGCACCTGCAGCACGGTGGCCGACAGCATCACGCCGAGCGCGATCTCGGTGAGGCGCGTGAGGCCGGCGCCCACTGGGCCGCGCACGGCGACCAGCAGGATGAAGAGCGCGACCAGGCAGGTCATGACCACGCCCGTCATGCGCCCGAACCACGTGGGCCGGATGCGAATCGGTCCGACCAATAGGTAGATCGCCGTGCCACCCACGAGCAGCACGCCATAACGCAGCACCGCCACCCAGAATACCCACGTGTGCAGCAGGTCGGCCGCGGCGAGCCCGGCGAGCGTGGTGAGGTTGAAGACGATGTCCACGAGCGGGTCCAGCGCGGTGCCCAGCGCGGTGGTCTGGTTCCAGCGTCGCGCGAGCCAGCCGTCGATCACGTCGGTAAGCGAAGCGAACACGTACACGCCGAACGCCCACGCGAAGTGCCGCTCCACCATGAACAGCGCAATGCCCGGCACGAGCGCGACGCGCGCGAGCGTGAGCATGAGCGGCAGGTTGAGTCCCGACAGTCGGTGCCCAGCGCTGTCGCGGAGCTGGCCGACGAACAGCGACACGAACGTGAACGCGGGGAGCATCCACAAGGCGGTGCCAAGGAAGAACCGCTCGGCCAACTCGCGATCCCACGCCAGCGCCATGGCAACACAGGCAATGAACGCCGTGGCGAAGAAGGCCACGGCAACCGCCCAGACGGAGCGCACGGCGTTGGGGTTGGCGAGCCAGTCGGCGCGCACGCAGGCCGCCACCTGCCGCAGATAGCGCAGGATCGCCAGTGGAGCGAAGCGCTCGCGCCGCAGCTCGACCAGGTACTCCTCGATGAACATGGGGCTCCTAACCCGGACTATTCATGAGCCCGTGGCCTGCGAGGGCCGGCTGCCCATGAATCGCTGCGTCGCTGACATGGCCCCCTCCTCGTAGTGTTCCCAACACGACTGCGTCGCGGGCCATGCCAGCTTCTTGCGCTTCACGGACATCCGACCCTCTCGGCTCACGGTTCATGAATAGTCCGGGCTAATGGGGTGGAGCGCCGGAGTCTAAACGCGGCCGAGGGACCCCGCCAGCACGCCCCTCCACGCGCGGCGGGTGCCGCCACGGACGCGGTCCCGCGGCGTGTCGTCAGCCTCCGAGTCGCACCCGGCCGATGGTGCCGAGGATCTTCGCGCCGGCGAGCACCGAGCCCGATACCGTGCCCGCGATCTTGGATCGCCCGTGCCGCCGCCGCCGGTAGCTCACCGGTACTTCCAGCGTGGCGAGCCCGGCATGGGCCGCGCGCGCCTGCATCTCGACCGTCCAGCCGAAGTCCCGGTCGCACATGCCCAGCGACTCGAGTGCGTCCCAGCGGATGACGCGAAATGGGCCCAGGTCGGTGGCGCGAACGCCCCACAGCAAGCTCAGCAGTGCGGGCGCCAGCCAGTTGCCGAGCGCTTGCACCGGCGTGAATGCACCGGGCTCGCGACTCCCCAGCGCGCGCGAGCCGATCACCAGCACCGCCTCCTCGCGCACGAGCGGTGCCAGCAGTTGCGGCAACTCACGCGGGTCGTCGCTGTGGTCGGCGTCCAAGAACACCACCGCACCCGGCGGTGAGTCGCGCAGGGACGCCAGCCCGGTGAGGCAGGCGCGCCCGTAGCCCGCCACGGGCTCACGCACCACCACGGCTCCGAGTGCACGCGCCACGTCAGCAGTACCGTCTCGCGAACCGTTGTCCACCACCACCACGTGCCGGACCCGCCATCCCTCCCCCGCACGCGGCAGGTCGCGCAGCACCAGCGGCAGGGCCGCCGCCTCGTCGCGCGCGGGGATCAGGACGTCGAGTGTGAGCATGAACAGTCCGGGCCTAGCGGCGGTCGCTCTCCTGCGTCGAGCCTCGCACCGCCGCTTGAGCGGCCGCCAACCTCGCGATCGGCACGCGGAACGGCGAGC
>CAZADU010000825.1:0-3513 GCA_964483945.1 uncultured bacterium | reverse complement strand
CCGCAGGCGGCAGGTCCGGCCGGCGCGAACGAAGGCATCGCGCGCAACGTCGGCCCGGTTAGCGCAGCGACGTTCCTGTCGCGCGTGCTGGGGCTCGTGCGCGACCAGGTGTTCGCGGCGCTGTTCGGGGCGGGCAATGCGATGGATGCGTACAACGTCGCGTACCGCATCCCCAACCTGGTGCGCGACCTGTTCGCCGAGGGCGCGATGAGCGCCTCGTTCGTGCCGACGTTCACGGCCTGGCGCGAGAAGCACGGCGACGAGGCGGCGTGGGCGATGGCGCGCCAGCTCATGTCCACGCTGCTCGCCGTGCTGTTGGGCGTGTGCGCGCTGGGCTTCGTGTTTGCACCGCAACTGCTCGGGCTCATGGCCGGAGGGTTCGCCGCAATACCGGGCAAGCTGGAACTCACGATCCTGCTCACGCGTGTCATGCTGCTGTTCCTGCCGGTCGTCGCACTCGCGGCCGCGGCCATGGGCATGCTCAACTCCCGTGGCGTGTTCTTCGTGCCGGCGGTCGCACCGGCGCTCCTGAACGTGGGCATGCTGGTGTTCGGCTTGGCGCTCATTCCCGTGTGCCGCGCCTGGGGCTGGCCGGTGATCACGGCCATGGCCCTCGGCGTGGTCCTGGGCGGAGTGCTGCAGTTCGCGTTCCAGCTGCCGTCACTGGCGCGTCTGGGGTTCCGCTTCCGGCTCGAGTGGCCGGCCTGGCACCCGGGGGTCCAGCGTGTGGCGCTGCTCATGTTGCCGGCCACGGTCGGGCTGGCGGCGACCCAGCTCAACATCTTCGTCAGCCAGGCCATCGCTGCCAGCTTTCGCGAGGGCAGCGTGTCGTGGCTGCAGTACGCATTCCGGCTGATGCAACTGCCGATCGGGCTGTTCGGCGTGGCCGTGGCCACGGTGAGTCTCCCGGCGCTGTCGCGCGCGGCCGTGCGGCAGGACCTGCCGCTGGTGCGCTCGACATTGTCGGAATCGGTGCGACTGGTGTTCCTGCTCACCGTGCCCGCAGCCCTGTTCCTCGCCGTGTTCGCGCGCCCGGTGATCGCGCTGCTGTTCCAGCACGGCCGCTTCGTGCCGGCCGACACCGCGGCCACCGGCGATGCGCTGGTGATGTACTGCATCGGTCTGCCCGCGTTCGCGGCGGTGGGCATCTTCACGCGCGCGTTCTACGCGCTCGGCGACACGCGCACCGCGGTGCGCGCCACGTTCGTCGCGGTCGGCGTGAACCTAGTGTTGAACCTGATGTTCGTGGGTCCGCTCGCGAACTGGGGAATGGCGCACCGCGGCCTGGCCCTGGCCACGTCGGTCACGAGCCTGGCGAACCTGGCTCAGCTGGCCTGGCTGCTGCGCGCGCGGTTGGGCGGCGTGGACGGCTGGCGCATGCTGGGCTCGCTGGTGCGCATCACCGCCGCGGCGGCGGTGCCGGCCGCACTCGCAGCATGGGGGCTGTCGCGGTTGGGCGACGTGGCCTCGCTCGGCGTGCCCGCCCGGGCCGCCGTGGTGGCCCTCGGTGGCCTGGGCGGTCTGGCCGTGCTGGCGTTGACGCTGCGGCTCGCCCGCGTCGAGGAGCTGGCGATGGTGAGCGAAGTGGTGCGCTCGGTGCGATCGAAGCTGGGCGGCTCCTGATCGCACGGGGCGTGCGGGGCTTGCCGCACTGCGCGACACCCCGATAGTGTCGCGAGCCATGACCGCCACTGCTGTTCGCCGTCCGGCCCGCGCGACGCTCTCGCCGTCGGTCGCGGCCGCCTGCCGGTTCACGGCGGCGATGGCGCGCGGCCACGAGCCCGAGGCCACCGCCGCGCTCCAGGACCTGCGCTCTGCCGGAGCGCCGAGACGCTGGGCCGAAGAGTGCGCGCTCATGCTCATGCTCTACGCTGGCTACCCGGCCGCACTCGAGGGATTGCGCGTCTTGAACGCGGCCTGGCCCGGCCGCGCGCGGCGGAGTCGCGAGGGAGGCCAGGCCCAGTGGCGTGCGCGTGGCGAGCGGCTGTGCCGCCGCGTCTACGGCCCCGCCTACGAGCGCCTCCTGCCGGCGGTGCGCACGCTGCACCCAGACCTTGCAACGTGGATGATCGAACACGGCTACGGCCGCGTGCTCGCACGAGCCGGCGTGGATAGGGTCACGCGTGAACTGGTCACGATCGCGGCCCTGGGGGCCCTCGGCTGGGAACGCCAACTGGTGAGTCATGTGCTGGGGGCGATGCGCGTGGGGGCGAGCCCCGCCCAGGCACTGGCCGCACTCGCGCTGGGTGCTGCGCAGGCGGACGCGCACGGGCGCGCCGTGGCGCGCAGAACGCGCACGCGACTCGAGCGAACGGGCGTGGCGGCGGCACGCGGCCGGACCGCGTGAGCCTCCCGCGCGGACCGCGCATCCAAAGGCGCCCCGTACCGTGCGCGTCGCGCTCTGACGCGCCGGGGCGTTGACCGTGCATTCCCGAGGCGACTACGATGGCCGCTCGCATGTCCCTGTCCTGTCTGTGTTTCCGCCGCCCATGGTGTCCGGGGCGCTGCCGTTGACCGTGCGCCCGCTCGTGGCGCGGGCCCGCGTCGGCGCCGGGCAGGGCCCCGGGGGCGACCCCATCCTGCTCGACCTGCTCGCCGGTGGACCGGTGAGCAGGGAGCGCACGACCACGTCGTGGCGCGAAACCGATGCGATCCGCGCGCTCGCCGAGTCCAAGCTCGGCCCCCTGCCGGAGACGCTCGTGCGCGAGATGACCGAGATGCACCGACGGCTCGGCGCCTCAGCGGCCTCGCTGGCGAACCTCGATCGGCTCGCACGCGGTGAAGCGGTGGCCGCCGTGGCCGGGCAGCAACCCGCCGTGCTCGGTGGCCCGCTGTTCTCGTTCCACAAGATCGCCGGTTCGGTCGGACTTGCGACCTGTGTGGCGCAGCGCACCAGCGTACCATGTGTGCCGTTGTTCTGGATGCACGGCGAGGACTCCGACTTCGCCGAGATCCGCAGTGTCACCGTGGCCGACGCTGAACTGCAGTTGCACGACTTCGCGTTGCCCGCGGACGTGCACCGCGAGGGGGCGCTCGTGGGCGGCATCGCCGTCGCCGCAGTGCGCGAGACCGGGGAGCACGCACTCGCCGCGTGGGCGGGGCTGGCGGGCGTGGCCGAGGCGCGTGCCCACTGGGAACGCGCGCTCGAATACGGGCGGGACCTGGGCGAGGTGAACGCGGCACTGTGGCTGTCGCTCTTCGGCGAGCAGGGTCTGGTGGTTGTGGACCCGCGGCTGCCCGCGTTTCGCGCCGTCGCGCGCCCGATCGTCGAGCGATACCTCGCGCGCGCCGATGAGCTGCACGCCGCCGCGCGCCGCGCCGGGGAGCGTATGCAGGCGCTCACGGGCGGACGCGCACTCACCGATGCGGCGCTCGATTCGTTTGTGTTCGCGATCCGCGATGGCCACCGCCACAAGGTGTCGGCTGCGGAAGCACTCACGGGCGGCGCGTCGCTGACACTGTCGCCGAGCGTGGCGTTGCGGCCCGTCGTTCAAGATGGCGTGCTTCCCACGG
>CAZADU010000824.1:0-5752 GCA_964483945.1 uncultured bacterium | reverse complement strand
CGGCTGCGGGCACTGCTCACTGCGGTTCCGCCCGCCGCTGGACATCACGGTGGCCGAGGTGGACGAGGCACTCGACATCATCCGCCGCGCTGTGGAAGTCTCGCGGACCCAGAGCGCCTGAGGACGGCGGCGCCCGCCGGGGGAATCCCTCGCGGGCGCTCCATCCCGGCCGGCCGCGGGCGGGCCTGCGTTTCCGCGCGGCCGTGAAGTCCGACACGCCCGGCCCCACGCCGGACGAGCCCGAGGGGATCCTTCCATGAAGACCACCGGCATCACCACCGTCGCCGAGTACCTGGAGAGCCTGCCCGAGGACCGTCGCAAGACCATCACGAAGGTGCGCGCGCTCGTGAAGAAGCACATCCCCGAGGGCTACAAGGAGACGTATGCATGGGGCGGGATCACGTGGTCGGTGCCGCTCAAAGTCTGCCCGGACACGTACAACGGCCAGCCGCTCGCGTACGTCGGTATCGGCAACTGGAAGCACCACATCGGGCTCTATCTCATGTGCGCCTATATGAACCCGAAGCTCCAGAAGAAGCTCGCCGACGGGTTCAAGGCCGCGGGCAAGAAGCTCGACATGGGCAAGGCCTGCCTGCGCTTCAATCGGTATGAGGACCTCGCGGTCGAGTCGATCGCCGCGGTGATCGCCGCGGTGCCGATGGCCGACTACATCGCCGCGACGTTGAAGGTGCACGGCAAGAAGAAGAAGTGAGCGATCCCCGGAAGCCGTTCCGCGATGCCGCCTGCGTGGTGCTGCTGCGCGGAGCGGGCGCCGACCTCGAGGTGTTCTGGGTGCGCCGCAGCGACGCCGTACCGTTCCAACCGGGGTTCATGGCGTTCCCGGGCGGCAAGGTGGACGCGGCCGACATCGAGTTCGAGGTGCCCGGCGTGCCGGACGACTTCGAGCGCGCCGCGCGCGTTTGCGCCGTGCGTGAGGCCCTCGAGGAGACGGGCGTGCTGGTCGCACACGACGGCGACGTGGCGGTGGCCAGCCTCGCCGCCGCGCGCGAATCGCTGCTCGAGGGCCGCGCCAGGCTCGCCGACGTGGTGCGTGAGCACGGCTGGAAGCTCGCACCCGAGTCGCTCACGTTCGCCGGCCGCTGGCAGACGCCGGTGTTCGCGCCGGTGCGGTTCGACACGCTGTTCTTTCTGTGTCGCCTGCCCCCGGGGCAGGCTCCGTCGATCATCCCCGGGGAACTGGCGAGTGGCGAATGGGTGCGCCCGCTCGAAGCACTCGATCGCTACCGGCGTGGGCAGGTCACGTTCGCCGCGCCCATCCTGTGGACCCTGATTGCGATCGCCGAGGGCGAAGAGGGCCTGGCCGAGCGCATCTCGCAGGGTCCGGCGCGCGCCACCACGCCCGTGCGGCGAGTCGAGCTGCAGTGGGGCGTGGTGCTGCACGCCATGCCGACCCAGCCGCTACCGCCGGCGAAGCACACGAACGCCTACCTGGTCGGGGAGAGCGAGATGGCGCTGGTGGACCCGGGCAGCGGCGAGCCCGAAGCGCTGCGCGACCTGTTCGCGCTCACCGACCATCTGGCGAGCGAGGGGCGGCGCGTGACCCTGGTGGTGGTGACGCATCACCACCCCGATCACACCGGCGGTGTGCAAGCCTGCCGCGAGCGTTTCGGTGCGAAAGTGGTGGGGCACCGCGAGCTCGCCGCACACCTGCCGCTCGATCTTGTGGTGAAGGAGGGCGACTGGCTGCCGCTGGCGCCGGGCCTGAACGACTGGGCGATGCAGGTGCTGGAGACTCCCGGCCACACGCGAGACTCCATCTCGCTCTGGCACCCGAGGCGCCGCGCGCTGTTCTGCGGCGACTTGCTGCCGGGGGGCGCCGGCAGCGTGGTGATCGCACCGCCCGACGGGGACATGACTGCGTATCTCCAGTCGCTCGAGCGCTGCGCTGCTCTCGAGCCGCAGCTGCTGTGGCCCGCGCACGGCTCTCCCACGGGAGCGGCCGTGCGTCGCATCCGCTCGCTTGTGCGGCACCGGCTGGAACGCGAGGGCAAGGTGGTGGCGGCACTGGCCGAGTCGCCGCGACCGCTCGGAGAGTTGCTGCCGGTGGTCTACGCCGACACCCCGCGAGAGCTCTGGGGCTGGGCCGAGCTGAGCCTGCTGGCCCACCTCGAGAAACTCGAGCGCGAGCACCGCGCCTCGCGCGACGACGCGGGCTGGCGCGCGGCCACGAGCTGAACGGAGCGACCAGATGCCGTTCGTGATCGCACTCCTGTCCTCCATGCTCTACGGCGTCGCCGACTTCCTGGGTGGTATCGGCTCGCGTCGCGGCCACGTGGTGGTGGTGACCGCATGGTTCCAGGTCGCGGGCGTGCTGCCGCTGGTGATCTACGCAGCACTCGCGCCCGGCGTCACGCGGGCCGACGACCTCGCGTGGGGTGCCGCCGCAGGTGTCACGGGCGGGATCGGCGTGATGCTGCTCTACCACGCGCTCGCGAGCGGCGTGGTGAGCACAGCCGCACCGCTCATCTCGATGATCGCACTCACCGTGCCGGTGGTGTTCGGCTTGGTGGGTGGCGAGCGGCCCGGCGCACTACCCCTGGCCGGCATCGTGCTCGGCTGCGTGGCGGTGATGCTCATCAGCGCTCACGGCGCGCCGCATGACGAGAGTGAGTCGCGCGGACTCGACGAAGCAGCGCGCACCGGGACTCGCGCACGCCTGGCCGCGCTTGCCCCGGCGCTCGGCGCGGGTGTGCTCATCGGCTTGTTACTCGTCTGCCTCGGCCGCGTGCAACCTGGCAGCGGCGGCTGGCCGCTGGTGATGGGCCGCGGTACGGCGACCGTGTGCGCGTTCGCGCTGTTGTTCGCCCGCCGGCTGCCCGTGCGGCCGCCCGCTTCGACGCATGGTCTTATCGCCGGCGGAGCGCTCACCGACGTGACCGCCAACGTGCTCTACCTGCTCGCTGTGCAACGCGCGCCGATGAGCCTGATCGCCACGCTCGTCTCGCTGGCCCCCGCCACCACGGTGGTGCTCGCACAGCTCGTCCTGCGCGAGAAGCTGGGCGTGACGCAGCGCTGGGGTGTGGCACTGGCGCTCGTGGCGGTGGTGCTGCTGTCGCGGGGGTAGCAGGACGGGCAGAGGCAAGTGGCTTGCGCGGACTTCCACGCGCCCCGACACTCCCAGCATCGGTCGCCCCCGTGGGAATGCCCCCTCGGGGATGCTGCCATGGGAATCTGGGGAATGGAATACCGACTTGTCCTCGCGTTGATTCGCGCATTGAATGAGCACCACGTGGAGTACGTCGTCGTGGGCGCTGTGGCGATGGGTCTTCAGGGAGTCGCGAGGGGGACCGACGACATCGACCTCTTCGTCCGGCCGACGGCCGAAAACATCGCCCGGCTCCGGCAGGCGCTCACTTCGCTCTGGCCTGATCCCGCGATCGAGGACATTTCGGCGTCTGATCTGGCCGGCGAGATCGGTGTGGTCACGTACGTGCCGCCCAAAGACGAGATCACGATTGATTTCATCTCCCGGCTCGGGGAGATGTTCCAATTCGACGACATCGAGTGGGAGGATGCCGACGCCGGTGAAGGCGTTCGCGCACGTGTGGCGACGCCGAGGATGATCTACCGAATGAAAAGAGACACGATCCGGCCCCAGGACAAGGCCGACGCCCATGCGCTTCAGGAGCGATTCGAACTGGGAGACGATTGATGCCGGTCCGAAAGTACCGCACGCATGCCGAGGCACATCGGGACCGGTGGGTCCGACCTGGCGATCCGCGCATCCCGGCACAGCTCGGGACGGTCCTCCACTTGAGCGCGGGGCTCTGGCCGCTCGAGCGCCCGCCGGGCGTGCACAAGTTCCGCACGCTCGAGGAGGCCGCGGCCTGGCGTGCGACGTGGAAGCGCAAGTCGCGACGCGGATCGCCGGAGTGAACTGAAAGGTCAGCCGCCCGCGCTCAGCCCTTCTTCTTACGCAGCTTCACGTCCACCTTCGTCTCGCTGCGCGCGAACTCCTCGAGCAGCGCGCGAAGGTCGGCGTCTAACGTGGCGCGCCGCTCCCACAGTCGCGTGAGAGCGAAGCGATCGATCGAGCTGGCCTCCCCCCACCAGCGCGACGAACGCAGCTGCTGCTCGAGCGCCTCGGCTTCCTCCGTCTCGACGGTCTTGCGCGGGAACAGCACCGACTCACTCGTACGCACCGTGGCCTCGCGATCGCTGCCGGTCACCACTTCGACGCCCTCGCGCTCGGCGAACGCCACCAGCGCGTCTTGCAGCTGCTCGATCTCGGACTCGAGTGCTTCGATCTGCCGCTTGAGCTCGCGACGCTGTTCGTCGAGAGCGGTCCAGTGGTCCACCAGCTTCACGCCGGGCTCGCTTGCGAACTTGTTCGGGGGCAGCTCCGCGACCTTGAACAGGTGTTTCCACACCGGGCAGATGGGCTGGAACTCACACCAGCGGCACAGGTTCGATTCGACCGTGGGGAACGCCGCCTCGGCCTTGCCGCGGCCTTCGGCGTCGGTGATGGTGACGAGCGCCGATTCGCGCAACGCCACGAGCTGCTCCACCGAGCGACGGCTGGTGATGGACACGCCGAACTTGAGGAAGTGCCACGTCAGCTCCACGCGCTCGGCCTGGCCCGGCCACATGCGACGCACGCCGATCTCGTAGTAGCCCAGCTGCGGGTCGGCGTCCCTGTCCTGTTGCGTCGGGAGCTTGCGATTGGTCTTGTAGTCGTGGATCTGCCACGTGCCGTCGGCGCCAATCGAGAGTCGGTCGATGAAGCCCTGCATCTTGAACGTTCCCGCATCGTCCAGGTCGAACGCGATGCGCTGCTCGAGTCCCACCGTGCGCGACTGGTCGAACGGCGCGTGACGCGCGTGGTAGTCGGCCAGCCAGCGCTCGGCCTCGAGCCGGTGATCCTCGGCCGGCCGCTCGCCACCCGGCATCGTGATGGCCCCGTGCCACTCGGCGTCCCAGCCGGTGCGCAGGCTCGCTAGTAACTCCTCGAGCCCGGGCGTGCGGCCGCGTTGCACTTCGCCGTAGAGCCACTCGAGCGCATCGTGCGCGCGCGAGCCCACGAACTGCTCGATGGTCTCAGGCTCGTCCGGCATCTTCACGCGCTTCACGTATCTATAGAAGAACTTGCGCGGGCACTGACGGAACGACTCGATGCGCGAATGCGACCAGATGGCCATCGGCTCCTCCGGACGGGGGCGCGTCATGCGGGGGCTGGAGATCCTGCTGAAGCGTGATCAGCGGGATTGTGAGGCTCGAAGCTCGTTCATGTGCTCGCGAAGCAACTCCTGCGCCGCCTCGATGCGGGCGAGGCAGTGAACTCGGAGCAGCTTGCAGTCCATCGACTTGGCCACTCCGGCAAGAAGCTGCCGCAAATCATAGTCGCGGACCAGTATCCGCCGGGGCCGATGGCCGATGGACAGGACCCGCTCGGCGAACAGGCGCGTCACGTCCCTCACGAAATCGGGCGCAGGCAAGGCATCCGTGTCATGCATGAAGCCTGAGCCACGTTCGATGATCGTGAGCGTGCGAAGCACGCGCGGCCGGACCGAGGGACGTTCGGCGAGGCGTCCCAATCCCGTCATGGCGTCCACCTCCCACTCGCAGTCTGCGTCTCGAGGCAGGCGTGCGAGCCGAGCGGAAGTCAGCTCGTCCAGCTCCGGTGCTCGGAGATCGCGGGTGTCGGGCGGTCGCATCCACCAGTCGGTCCATGCGCTGGAGGCCGACGGGTGCTCCGGCGCGCGAACAAGGAACTCTCCGGGGTGGCCACGCT